>NZ_JBQKDI010000002.1:0-200695 GCF_052121915.1 Collinsella sp. LCP19S3_B11 | reverse complement strand
GGCAGCCCAAGGCAAGGGCCGCGCCCGTGAACAAGACTGGTTTCGGACGAGCGCGCCGGACGGAGAATCGAAATGCGGTGGGGTGCGCGGACATACCGGGCTGACCGCCGGAAGCGCGCCCGCAAGAGCCCGCGGATATTAGCTTGCCAGGCAAGCGTCGACTAAACGTGCAGCGTGCGCGGGCCCTCCCGACGGGAAACGAAAAAGCCCGGTTTAAAACCGGGCTCGAACAAACACGCCTATTGACAATGGCTTTCTCATATTAAAAGGCGAGCGCGTCAACGGGGAATATCCATACGGCTATATCCCAGACCCGAACAACCGCCACCACCTTATACCCGACCCGGAAACCGCGCCGATTGTCAAACAGGTTTTCGCTATGTTTGTTAGCGGCGTGCGTATGTGCGAAATCCAAAAATGGCTTGCGGAAAACAAAGTCTTGACGATTGGAGCGTTGCGCTATCAGCGTACAGGACAGGCGCGGTATCAGCGGGCAATGATCGCCCCCTATACTTGGCCGGACAAAACGCTCTATGACATATTAGCAAGGCAGGAATATTTAGGGCATACCATAACCGCGAAAACTCACAAGGTATCCTACAAGTCGAAAAAGACCCGGAAGAACGAAGAAGAACAACGCTATTTCTTCCCAAACACCCATGAGCCGCTTGTTGACGAGGAAACCTTTGAACTTGCGCAAAAGCGGATTGCTACCCGCCACCGCCCGACAAAAGCAGCGGAGATTGATATTTTTTCCGGCTTGCTGTTTTGCGCTGGTTGCAGACATAAGATGTATTACCAACAGGGCGTAAATATCGAGCCGCGCAAGTTTTCCTATTCTTGCGGCGCATGGCGCAACAGGGCAAGGACAGGCAGCGAGTGTACCTCTCATTATATCCGCAAAAACGTACTTCTTGATTTAGTGCTGGAAGATATGCGGCGGGTTTTGCGGTATGTTAAGGAACACGAACAGGACTTTATCTGTAAAGCTACCGAGTACGGCGACATGGAAGCGAGAAAGGCATTAGCGCAGCAGCAAAAGGAACTTTTCAAAGCACAGGCGCGTATGACCGAACTTGACACGCTTTTCCGCAAGCTGTATGAGGACAACGCATTAGGCAGACTGACAGATGAACGGTTTGTGTTTCTAACTTCCGGCTATGAGGACGAAAAGAAATCCCTTGCCGCAAGGATAGACGAGTTACAACAGCAGATCGCAACCGTTACCGAGCGAAAAAGGGATATATCAAGGTTTATTCAGATTGTCGGGAAATACAGCGACATACAGGAATTGACCTATGAAAACGTCCATGAGTTTATCGACCGTATTTTGATACATGAATTAGACCGGGAAACCAACACCCGGAAAATCGAAATCCATTATAGCTTTGTCGGACAGGTTGATACCGAGCAGGAGCCGACGCAAGTTGTCAACCATGACCGCCGCAACATGGTAGATGTAAAAAGTATCGCTATCTAACCCCAGCAAACGGCAGGCCCCGCCGACCGATTGCAAGCGGTCGGCGGGGCCATTGTGGCTCTTGACAGCGGATTGGGTCATATGAGCGAAAACCCGCCAGAGCGAGCAGGGCGCCTTGAAGCAAGGCGGCATAGACCTTCTGGTCATGCCGCCGAAGCTGAAAGGCAGATTGCCGCTCTGGCGGGTTTGCAGCGTCAACCTGTTACGCGGTTTGGTAAAACCGCGTAACTACAAGGCATTCGCGCAGCGCTTGCAGATATGCGCGTGACCGTTGTACTCGCCGACGGTGGTGCGATAGTTCCAGCAACGGTCGCAGCACTCGCCCTCGGCGGCCTCAATAGCGACGGAAAGCTCCTCGCCCTGGGTTAGCTCAACATCGGAGACGATGTAGAACTCGGCCAGATCGACGGCCTTGTCGCCGGTCAGCAGCGCATACATCTCGGCGGGAACGACCGCCTTGACGCGGACCTGCTGGCTCTTGGTGAAGGTGCCGGCGGAGCGGGCATCCTCAAGGGCCTTGGTCACAGCGCTACGGAGCTCGAGCGAGGCCTCGAGCACGCCCTCGAACTCATTGGCCTCGTCGACCGTGATGGGCGACTTGTACCAATCGAGCAGCGCGGCGTACTTCTGGTGATCGACGCAGCCGGCGGGCGCATAGGCCATGGCCTCGTCGACCGTGTAGGACAGGATCGGCTGCAGGTCGCGCATGAGCATCGAGAAGAGCTCGGCCAGCACGGTCTGGGCGCTGCGGCGCTCGAGCGAGCCGGGCTTGTCGCAGTACAGGCGGTCCTTCAGGGCGTCGAGGTACACGTTGGAAAGCTCGGTAACCACAAAGTCGTAGAGCGCACGGTAGGCGCGCGGGAACTCGTAGCTGGCGTAGGCGTCGTCGACCTCGGCCTGGACCTGGGTCAGACGGGCAACCATGAGCTTGTCGAGCGGCAGCAGGTCGGCAAAGGCGACGCCGTCGGTCTCGGGCTCAAACTGACCCTCGAGCTCGGAGAGCAGGAAGCGCAGCGTGTTGCGGAAACGACGGTAGGCATCGGACGTACGAGCAAGGATCTCGTGGTCGATGGAGACGTCGGAGCTGGTATCGACCGAGGCGACCCACAGGCGGATGATATCGGCGCCCATCTCGTCGCAGACCTTGTTGGGGTCGATGACGTTGCCGAGCGACTTGGACATCTTGCGGCCCTGGCCATCGAGCGTGAAGCCCTGCGAGACGACCGCCTTGTACGGAGCGTGGCCGTTGGCACCCACCGAGGTGAGCAACGAGCTCTGGAACCAACCGCGGTGCTGGTCGGAGCCCTCGAGGTACACATCCGCCGGGTACTCAAGCTCGGGGCGATACTCGCAGACGGCCTTCCAGGACACGCCGGAGTCCCACCACACGTCGAGGATGTCCTTATCGGCCTTGAGGTGATGGCCGCCGCACTTGGGGCAGACGCAGGCCTCGCCCAGATAGCTCTCGGGAGCGTCGGTGAACCAGGCGTCGGAGCCCTTCTCGTGGAAGAGCTTGATGACGGCGTCGAGCGTGGCGTCGTTCATGACCTTCTCGCCGCAGTCGGCGCAGGTGTAGCTGGGGATAGGCACGCCCCAGTTGCGCTGACGGCTGATGCACCAGTCGGGACGCTGCTCGACCATGGCACCGATGCGGTTGGCCGCGTGGGCCGGATACCACTTGACGTTCTCGCGGATCTCTTTGCCAGCCTGCTCGCGCAAACCGGTCTTGTCCATCGAGACAAACCACTGGTCGGTAGCACGGAAGAGCACCGGGTGCTTGCAGCGCCAGCAGTGCGGATAGCTGTGCGTGATCTTCTTCTCGAGGACCAGGGTGCCGCGCTCGCGCAGGAACTCGATGATGTGCGGATTGGCCTCGTCGGTATCCATACCGCTGAAGGGGCCACCGGTACCAAACTCCTCGCCGGTGTAGAACTTACCGTCGTCATCAACCGGCATGCAGATATCGGTGATGCCCTCCTTGAGGCAGGCGAAGTAGTCGTCAACGCCATGGCCGGGCGAGTTGTGGACGATACCGGTACCGTCATCGACGCCGACGTAATCGGCCAGCAGCGCCACGCCCTCGACACCGTCAAAGATCGGCTGCTTGTAGTGGATGTGGTGGAAGGTCTCAGCGGGAACCACATAGGGCTTACCGTCGACCATGACCGGGGTGTACTCCCAGCCAAACTCCTCACAGCACTTGGGAGCCAGCTCCTCGAGCATAACCTCGGCACGGCCATCGTGCTCAACGGCAACATAGGCGGCGCCGGGCTTAAGGGAAACGGCCTGGTCGGAGGGGATGGTCCACGGCGTGGTCGTCCAGATGATGAAGTCAACCGGGCCGTCGAAGTTCTCGAGACCGGCAGGCTTAGTGGTCATCTCAAAGCGCACGAAGATGGACGGGCTCGTCTCGTCGGAGTACTCGATCTCGGCCTCGGCCAGCGCGGTGTGGCAGTGCTTGCACCAGTGGACGGGCTTATGACCGCGATAGATCATGCCCTTGTCGAACATGGCCTTGAAGACCTCGATGTCGGCGGCGTCATGCTGGTGATAGAGCGTCAGATACGGGTTGTCCCAGTCGCCAAGCACGCCCAGGCGACGGAAGCCGGCCTTCTGCAGCTCGATGTTCTCGACAGCGAACTTATTGCAAAGCTCGCGGATCTTAGCCGTGGAGGTCTGGTTGAACTTCTCGGTGCCGAGCTTCTCCTCGACCTTGTGCTCAATCGGCTGACCGTGGCAGTCCCAACCGGGGACATAGGGAACCTCATAGCCCTGCATCATCCAGTAACGGTTGATCATGTCCTTAGAGATCTTGTTCATGGCGTGGCCGATGTGGATCGGGCCGTTGGCATACGGAGGGCCGTCGTGCAGCACGAACTTCTTGTGACCCTTGTTCTTCTTTAGAACTTGCTCGTAGACCTTGTTGTCCTGCCAGTCCTTGAGTCGCTTGGGCTCGGACTTGGAAAGACCGGCACGCATGGGAAAACCGGTCTTGGGCAGATTCATCGTCTGCTTGTACTCGTTTGCCACGGTACCCCTTTCTTGTCATGGGCGCGCACGCCCTCTGGGCACCAAAAAAGCGCCCGTCCCTGCAAGCTGGGACGAAGCGCCACAAGACAGGCAGTCTGCCCGTAAAAGCTCTTCGCTTAACCACCCAGCTTAGATGCCCTCGCCCGCGTCGCCGCGCGCTCGCATCCGTTACTCGGCTGGCCTGTATCGACGACCATCTCGGCGATATCTACTAAGACGTGCCTTAGCGGCACGTCCGTTGGGACCGCAGCTCCGGGGTGATTTTCATCGGTCGCATGCACGGGTTCTCAGCGCTCCCCGCTCTCTGTAGCATGCGGACGGCCGACTACTCGTCCCCATCAACGCTTATGCGAAGTATGCTAGCACGTTCCGCGCCGACGAAAAACCCTCAACACTGGTTTTATACGTTCGAAATTTCTCGCGGCCGTGGACCTTCTCTAGGAGCAAAATACCTGAAAGCACTTTATCGGACGAAAGAAGGTTGCTATGCGCACGATCGGAATGAGCGACTATACCGTCGGCGAGGACTGCTTCGACGAGCTGCCCGGCGCGCTGGCCGAATACGGTGCGACCAAGGTCGCAATCATCGGTGGCAAGCGAGCACTGGCTGCAGCACTTCCCGGTATCGAAGCCGCGCTGGCAGGCACCGGCGTCGAGGTTCTGGAGAGGCGCGTCTACGGCACCAACAGCACACGCGCCAATATCGCCAAGGTCGTAAACTCCCCCGCCTGCCAGGAAGCCGACGTGCTTATCGCCTGCGGCGGTGGCAAGGCACTCGACACCGTGAAGACCGCAGCTATCGAGCTCAAGAAGATCGTCTTTACGGTCCCGACGATCTGCTCTAACTGCTCCGCCGCGACCGCCATTGCCGTTGTCTACAACGACGACGGCTCGCTCGAGGGCTATTCGTACCCCAACCGCCCCGCGCACATCTTCATCAACCCCAAGATCATCGCCGAGGCGCCAGCAGAGTACTTCTGGGCCGGCGTAGGCGATGCCCTGTCCAAGCAGCCCGAGGTCGAGTACGCCACGAGCGCCGGAAATTTGGAGCACACCGCCGGTCTTGGCCTGGCACTCGCCCACACCTGCTCCGAGCCGCTGTTTACCTATGGCGTCCAGGGTCTTGAGGACGTGCGCCAGGACCTGTCGAGCGAGGCCGTCAAGCAGATCGCGCTCGACATCGTGGTCAACACGGGATATGTCTCGAACCTGACCAACCAGAACGATTACTACTACAACTCGAGCGTGGCACACGCGTTCTACAACGCCACTTGCAGCATTCCGCGTGAGGGCACCTACCTGCACGGCGAGGTCGTAAGCCTGGGCGTGCTCGTGTTGTTCGCCTACACGGGCGACACCGAGAACCTTGAACGCTACGCGGCCTTTAACAAGCAGATGGGCCTGCCCGTGACGCTTGAGCAGGTCGGGCTTTCCGAGGCCGATATCCCTGCCCTGTGCGAGTACGCGCACGCCACCAACGAGTGGAAGCAGGGTAACCCCGAGCCCTTCACCGACGAGAAGTTCGCCGCCGCCATCAAGGCCGCCAACGCCTACGGCCACACCCTCCTCGCCTAACCTACCAAAAAGGGACAGGTTTATTTTGGCAGGTTTTATCTGGGCAAACGCCATTGAATATCTGTTGAAATCGTTTAGCTTGCCAGTAAAGGGGGCGACCATCTACTCGATGGCCGCCCCCTTTCATTTGCTATTCCAACATGCTCGGGTCAAATTCACTTGCGGGAATCACGCGATACCCGTGGCGCAGGAGCAGGTCGACGAAAACGCCGTTACCCGGTATGAGCGTGCCGCTAAAGGTGCCATCGTAGATGCGACCTGCACCGCACGAGGGGCTACGGTCCTGTAAAATGCACGCGGCGATCTCTTCCGGCCCGCCCGCCTGCTCGCACATGTCGAGTGCGCGCTCGGCACCCAAGCGAAACTCACGATCGACCGAGACGCCCTCGCAGGTACGGACTTCGCCGTTCACAATTTCGGACGGCTTGCGCGGTGTGGGCAAGCCGCCAAAAACCTCAGGGCACACGAGGAGCACCTCGGTTCCCGTGCGCTCGCAAGCCTCGACCAGCTCGCGATGGTAATTATCGAGCCCGTTATACTTGCAGCTCTCGCCCATCAAGCAGGCACTTACCACGATCTTCATATACAACTCTTCCCAAGCGAAACGCCCCATTTGAGATGGACACTCAAATGGGGCGAAAGCACTGCGCAACTAGTATTACTGCTGCTTTGGCATCAGCGGATTCTCACGCGTGAGGAGATTCATAAACTCCTCGCCCGTGATCGTCTCCTTCTTGTACAGATAACGAGCCAGCTCGTGGAGCTTAAACTTGTTCTCCTTCAGGATCTGCAGGGCGCGGTCGTGCGCATCCTCGATCAGCTTGGCGACAATCGCGTCCACGCGCTCGGCCGTACCGGGGGCGCAGGTGAGCGACGTATCCTGGTTAAGGTACGCGTTCTGCACGGTACCGAGCGCCATCATGCCAAACTCATCGGACATACCAAAGCGCGTCACCATGTTACGGGCGAGCTTGGTGGCCTGCTCGATATCGTTGGCGGCGCCGGTCGTCATCTCGCCAAAGATGAGCTCCTCGGCAGCACGGCCACCGCAATAGACGGCGAGCTTGTCCAGGATCTCCTGGCGCGTGGTCAGGAAGCGCTCATCCTCCTCGACCTGCATGGTGTAGCCCAGAGCGCCGCTCGTGCGCGGCACGATGGTGATCTTTGTGACCGGCGCAGAGCCCTTCTGGCGAGCGGCAACGATGGCATGACCGATCTCGTGGTAAGAAACGACCTGCTTCTCGTGGTCGGACAGCACCGTGGACTTGCGCTGCTGACCGGCGATGACGACCTCCACCGACTCCTCAAAATCGTCCTGCGTGGCGCGCTTGCGACCCTCGCGGACGGCTCGCAGGGCGCCCTCGTTGATAATGTTGGCCAGGTCGGCGCCCGAGGCACCGGGCGTGGCGCGGGCAATCGCGGTCAGGTCGATCGGCGGCTGCGTCTTCACGCTCTTGGCGTGCAGCTCAAGAATGTTCTTACGGCCGGTCAGGTCGGGCAGCTCAACGGGGATGCGGCGATCAAAACGACCGGGGCGCAACAGGGCCGGGTCAAGGCTGTCGGGACGGTTGGTGGCAGCGAGGACGACGATACCCTTGTGGTTATCGAAGCCGTCCATCTCGGTCAGCAGCTGGTTGAGCGTCTGCTCGCGCTCGTCGTTGCCACTAAAGCCGCCGCCGTCGCGCTTCTTGCCAATAGTATCGATCTCATCGATAAAGACGATGCACGGGGCCTTTTCCTTGGCCTGCTTAAACAGATCGCGAACCTTGGCGGCGCCGCGGCCGACGAACATCTCGACAAACTCAGAGCCCGAAATACTAAAGAACGGCACACCCGCCTCGCCGGCCACAGCCTTGGCAAGCAGAGTTTTACCGGTACCCGGAGGGCCGACAAGGAGGGCACCGCGCGGCAGCTTGGCGCCAATCTCCTCGTAGCGCTGCGGCTTCTCCAGAAAGTCGACGACCTCCTTGAGGGACTCCTTGGCCTCTTCCTGGCCAGCGACATCCTTAAAGGTCACGCCCACATCCTTGGAGGCAATCACGCGCGCGCCGGACTTGCCCAGTCCACCGCCGCCAAAACCGCCGCCGCCAAAGTTCATCGACGGGCCGTCATCACCCATGGCCTTCTTCATGCGGCGGTTGAGCCACCAGCCGATCAGGAAGAAAATCGCCATAGGAAGAATGAGGGTGAGCAGGTAGTAAGTCATCAGACCCGAGTTCTTATCGGGAACGACCGACTCAAGCGAGGCGCCAGATTCAAGCACGCGATCGGTAAAGCCCGCATCATTCGGCACACCGGTCGTCTTGTAGGCGATGTTCTCGTCCTCGCCCTTCTTGGTGTAATAAATCGAGTAATCGTCCGTGTTGTACTCGACCTTATCGACGCTCTTCTTGTCGAGCGCTTTGACAAACGTCGAGTAATCGGTCTTCGTAATCTGCTGCGTGTGACCGATGTTGGGGAACAGAACGGTCGAGAGCACGAGGTAGACGACGAAGGCGATGAGCACGTAGAGGATCATATTCCGTCTACGTTTGTTGTCATCCATCTCCATCTGCTTGAACTCCATCTACTGGGGTTGATAATGCTAACTAGAATACCCAACCCGGCCGGCGATAAACCGACACCGGGCACGAAAGGACAGAGATGGCATCACTGGAAGTCGGCAAGGTTCAAATCTATACGGGCGACGGCAAGGGCAAGACGACGGCTGCGCTGGGGCTCGCGCTGCGCGCCACGGGCTATGGACTTAACGTGCTCATGCTTCAGTTTGCCAAGAAGCTGCACTGCGCCGAACATGACGCAGCTCCTCGATTGGGACTTTGCATCGTACAAGCCGACCGCGACACGCCCGAAGCCTGTGCCGCACAGATTATGGAGCTGGCGCGCGAGCAGATTAGCCAAGTCGACGTGCTGATCTTGGATGAGCTGGGAGAAGCCATGCGACGGGGCTTTGTGACGCGCGAAGATGTCGAAGCGTTGATCGCGACGAAACCAACCACCACGGAGCTCGTGCTCACTGGCCGCGGCTTGCTGCCCCTCGCCGACCTTGCCGACCTCGTAACCGAAATGCGCCCCATCAAACACTACTTCGACGAAGGCCTCCTAGCCCGCCAAGGCATCGAATACTAATTGATCCAAAGGGGACGGAGGAAAACGAATCATCGACATCACCACGGAGAGCAATGATCCGTTTTCCTCTGTCTCATACGGATCATTAGGCAGTAGCGCGGCCTAGCCAGTTGCCGCTGTGGTGGTAGATGGTGAACATCGTGGCCGTGATGAGCCAGGTTACGGGGTAAACCAGCAGCAGGAGCTCAAGCGACGGATCGAAAGGCATGATCGCAAACACCCAGATCACCCTGAGCACGACGGTGCCGAAAATCGTGAGAATCATGGGCTGCAAGCTCACGCCGGCACCGCGAATGGAGCCCGACGCGTTTTCGATAATCGAGAAAATCGCATAGAACGGCGCAATAAAATGGATGATGGTCGTGGTGTACGCCGAGATCGAAGCATCGTCGACAAACAGACGCGACAGAGGACCCGAGAACACCAGCAGCACGGCAGACAGGCCACCAATGAGCATAAACGACAGCACGAGCGACGTATGGTAGCCCTTGCGCATGCGCTCGTAGTTGCGCGCGCCAAAGTTCTGTGCCGAGAACGTGGTGATCGACACGCCAAGCGCCTCGGTAACCATCCAGACAATGCCATCCAAGCGGCCCGAAAGACCCCAGGCCGTGGTGACATCGGCACCAAACGAGTTGACCGACACCTGAATCAAGACGTTGGAAATCGAATACGCAGCAGACTGAAAGCCAAGCGGCAGACCACACGAGATCATGCTCTTGCAAATACCAGGATCAATGCCGAGTTTGGACAGTGAAAGCCGCCACGCACCCGGTGCGTGCATCATGCGAATCACGATCATCGTGGCGTTGGAGCAAATGGTCAGCGCCACCGCGATGCCGCAGCCCAGAGCCTCCATATGAAGCACGGCAACGAAGATGACATCCAGTACCACGTTAATGAGGCAGCCGGAAGCGATGATCACGGCAGGGCCACGCGTGTCGCCCACGGCACGCAACAGCGCGGTGCCCATATTGAGCAGCAGCGCCGCAACCATGGCGGCAAAATAGCAACGAGCATAGGCCACACCCTCGGCCAATAGTTCATGCGGCGTATTCATAAGCACCAGCATGGGCTCAACGAACACTATGCCCAGAATCGAGACGACGATACCGCCCACCAGAGCGAGCGTCATGGCCGTATGGACCGAACGACTCAGTCGCTCATCATCGTGCTGGCCAAAATACTGACCCGTAATAACAGCACAGCCGGCGCCAACACCGACGCAAAAACCGATGCAGAGCTCCGTGAGCACCATCGTGGCCTGGATGCCGCCCAACGCGAGCTTTCCGCCAAACTGACCGACGATATAGGTACCGATAAGTGTGTAGGCCTGCTGAAAGAACGAACTAAAGAAGATGGGAACGCACAGCGAAAGCAACTGCTGCCAAATAACACCCTGTGTTACATCGATAGCCGTAGATTTCTTAGCCACACGCCCTCCCCACCAGCGCACGTCAAACAACAAAACGTCAATTTTATGACCAAAGCCGACACCAGCTTAGCACCGACCGGCGTCAACCGAAACACCCGGACTCAGAGCCCCGTGCAAAATATCTGCCTAGTGATACAGTCCCGGCTGGTAGTGATACTCGTTGCTCACGTGCGGACACAACTGCCAAAAAGCGACAGCACTCGCCGCGGCCACGTTGAGCGAATCGACCCCGTGCGCCATCGGAATACGCACAGCCCGGTCACAGCCCGCGATGGTCTTGGCGCCCAGGCCGGCGCCCTCGGTGCCCATAAAGATCGCCAACCGGTCAATCTCCAGCAACGCGGGATCGTCCAACGAAACCGAATCATCCGTCAATGCCATGGCGGCACACGAAAAGCCGGCATCGTGCAGCGCCGCCAGCCCATCATGCGGCCATACGCGCGCCTCGCTGCCAATGCGCGTCCACGGCACCTGAAACACCGTGCCCATGCTCACGCGGGCCGAGCGGCGGTACAGCGGGTCACAGCAAGTGGGGCTCACCAAAATGCCATCGACATTCAACGCTGCCGCCGAGCGGAAAATCGCACCCACATTAGTATGGTCGACAATACCCTCGAGCACGCACACGCGCACCGGGCGCTCACCCGCCACCTCGACGACGCCGTCCAAGAACTCATCAACCGGAATCTGACGCGGGCGACGGAACGCCGCGAGCGCACCACGCGTCACGTTAAAGCCCGTCAACTGCTCCATGAGCTCCATGGAGGCCACGAACACAGGAACCGGACCTGCGCCCTCGCGTACAACCAGACGCTCGAACAGCGGCATCATCTGATCGAGCCAGCGCTCACCCAAAAGAAAGCTCACCGGCTCGTATCCGGCACGCACCGCACGCTCGATGACCTTGGCGCTCTCGGCGATAAAGATGCCCTTTTGCGGCTCCAGCACGCAGCGCAGCTCGCGCTCCGTCAGTCGCACGTAGGCGTCGAGCCGCTCATCATTAAGGGAATCGATTCGCAGCACCTCAACGGCATCAGTCATAGCAGCCAGCCCGTACCCTTCTTTACAGCACATCTATACCAAACGAGGCGACGCTAAGCGCCGCCCCATGCATTCAATCAACCCGATGATACCGTTCACGCCAGACGATTTAAGCATCAACGCGACGATATGTCACGAACTCATAATCGAGGCCTTCGTCACCCTCGCCCGCGGCAATCGTGGCAACCCCGTCGCGCCGCGCAACTTCCCACGCAGGATCGACATCCAAATTGGGAAAATACGTGTCCACGGGATGGACACAGTGGTTATGCGTGACCTCGGCCTCCACGCAGTACGGCAAAAACTGCCGATAGACATCGCCGCCACCGATCACCCAGGCAACGGGCTCATCGGCAACCGCGGCGAGCGCCTCATCGATACTATGCACCACGTCGACGCCCTCGGGAGCAAAGCCCTCGTCGCGCGTGAGCACAATGTTGCGACGGTTCTTAAGCGGACGCCCGCCGGGAAAACTCAGCAGGGTCTTGCGTCCCATAATGACCGGACAACCCTTGGTGCACGCCACAAAATGGCGCATGTCGGCACGGTTGGACACGACCATGTCACCCTCGCACCCAATGCCCCAGTCATCGCACACGGCGACAATGGCAGAAAGCTTACACGTCATGCGCGTCACCTACACCGCAATGGGGATGTTCTTGACCTGCGGGCCGTGCTCATAGCCCTCAACGATCAGATCATCAGTCGTAAACGCGTAGAAATCATGCACATCGGGGTTGAGCGTTACCTTGGGCGCGGCAAACTGCGGACGCTCGATAAGCTCGCGGACGATATCGACATGACGGTCGTAAATATGGGCATCGGCGATCACATGCAGCAACTCGCCAGCGATCATATCGACCGACTGCGCGACCATCATCAGCAAAATGGCGTACTGGCACACATTCCAGTTGTTCGCGGCCAAAATGTCCTGGCTGCGCTGGTTGAGAATCATGTTGAGTGTGGGCTTGTCATCCTGCGGGCGCTGCGTGACGTTATAGGTCACGCTGTAGGCGCACGGATACAGGTGCATCTCGGACAGGTCGCTAAACACGTACGTATTGGTCATGATGCGGCGGCTGTACGGCGTGTGCTTAAGGTCGTACAGCACGCGGTCCATCTGGTCAAAGTCACCCTCGGCATAATGGCTCTTCTGCCCAATCTGGTACCCGTAGGCCTTGCCGATGGAGCCGGTCTCGTCGGCCCACTCATCCCAAATATGGCTGTTGAGGTCATGCACGTTATTGGACTTCTTTTGATAGATCCACAAGATCTCGTCCATGGCAGATTTGAGGGCCGTACGACGCAGGGTAAGCGCCGGAAACTCCTCACGCAGGTCGTAGCGTGCCGTAACGCCAAAGTTTTTAATGGTATAGGCAGGGGTGCCGTCCTCCCACACCGGACGAACCTTTTGGCCCTCGGTAGTGGTGCCATGGTCCAGAATATCGCGGCACATGGCTACAAACTGTTGATCAGCTTTGCTCATTGACCCTCCTGTCAGTCGCCTATAAGCGATTTTTATTGTAGCCCAGGCGCGCAGCATCGAATTGCACACTTGGGGCGGCACACGCAATGCACGGCAGTACGGCACCGCATTCGCAAATGCTGTAGCTTTAGCTTTTTTGACATATGCCAAAAATAGCTTGAACGGTTTCGTATACGCGCTATCCTATTGTTGACATATGTCAGATTTGGAGAGTGTATGGCAGGAAGACGCGAAAAATTGCGCCGTGTTGGGATCATTCCCGAATATCGCGGCTTTACCCCTGACGGCCTTGCCAGCGGAGACGCCATCGACATGACGGTCGATGAGCTCGAAGTCCTACGGCTTTGCGACCTGGAAGGCCTCAATCAGGAGGCCGTCGCCCAGCAAATGGGCATCGCCCGTGCCACCGTGGCGGCCATCTGCAGCCGCGCGCATCGCAAGGTGGCAAACGCGCTGGTCAACGGGCGAGCACTTAGTATCGAGGGCGGCAATATCGCATACTCCCCCACACCTACGACGACGGCCATATGGCCAGCAAAGGAGGTCGGCACCATGAGGGTGGCAACGACGTACGACAACGGCAACATCTTTATGCACTTTGGCCGCAGCGAGCAGTTCAAAATCTATGACATCCAGGATGGCAAGGTACTCAACGAGCAGGTCGTAGGCACCGGCGGCACTGGTCACGGCGCCCTAGCGGGTCTGCTCGCCAACGGTGGCGTCGATACGCTCATCTGCGGCGGTATCGGCGGCGGCGCCATCAACGCGCTCACCCAGGCAGGCATCACGGTCTATGCGGGCGCCCAGGGCAGCTGCGACGCCTGCGTCGAGGCCCTCATTGCCGGCACGCTCGCGCAGACCGGCGAGGCCACCTGCGACTGCCATGGGCACGAGCACGAGCACGCCCACGAGCATGGCGAGTCCTGCGGCTGCCACGGCCACCACGACCATGATGGGCACGAGGGCTGTGGCTGCCACTAGTGGCAAGCACCTCAACGTCAACACGCTTCCGCGCGTGAGAAAACCTGCGAACGAACGGCGAAGGCCGCCTGGAGTACCATCCAGGCGGCCTTCGCCATACTCGACTCAACCAGTCGTTACTTTTTATTACGCATCTGCGCTTCCATCTGGCGCAGCAGGTCCATATCGGACTTGGGACCACCTGTTCCCATGCCACCCAGGCCACCCAGGCCGCCCATGCTGCCCAGACCCATGGCATCCAGACCGGGAATATTGGGCATGCGCATCTTTTTGCCTTTTTTACCCTTCTTGCCCTTCTTGCCGCCGGCTTGCGCCTGGTTGGCCATCGAGCGCATGCGGCCCATCATCTTGTTCATCTCGCCCCACTGCTTCATAAGGCTATTGACCTCGGTGGGGGTCACGCCGGCACCCTTGGCGATGCGGGCGCGACGCTGGCCGTTGATGATGGAAGGACGCAGGCGCTCCTCCTTGGTCATCGACATGATGATGGCCTCGTTCTTGTCGAAGATGCCCTCATCCAGGTTGCCGCCCATCTGGTTGAGCGCGCGCTGGCCGCCGGGAAGCATGCCCAGAATGCCCTTCATACCGCCCATCTTCTTGACGGCCTTCATCTGGTCGAGCATGTCGTTCATGGTAAAGCCCTCGCGCAGCATGCGCTCGGCAGCCTCGAGCTGCTCGGCATCGGCTGCCTCCTGGGCTTTCTCGATAATGCCGACGACATCGCCCATGCCCAAGATGCGCTTGGCCATGCGGTCGGGATAGAACGGCTCCAGCGAATCGGGCTTCTCGCCCATGCTCACGAACTTGATGGGCTTGCCGGTCACCTGGCGCACCGAAAGCGCGCCGCCGCCACGGGCATCGCCGTCGAGCTTGGAGATGATCACGCCGTCAAAGTCGGTGCGCTCGGCGAAGGTCGAGACAACGTTGACGATATCCTGGCCGGTCATGGCATCGACGACCATCAGCACCTGATCGGGCTTGACGGCCTTCTTGATGTCCACGGCCTCCTGCATCATCTGCTCGTCGATCTGCAGACGACCGGCGGTATCGACGATGACCACATCGCGCAGGTGGTCGACGGCCTCCTGGATGGCGCCCTTGGCAATATCGACCGGGTGCTCTCCGTCACCGCGAAAGACCGGCACGCCGATCTCTCCACCAAGCGTGGCCAGCTGGTCGGCAGCGGCGGGACGGTAGACGTCGCACGCGGCGAGCAGCGGCGAGCGGCCCTGCTTCTTGAGCAGGTATGCCAGCTTTACAGCCGCCGTGGTCTTACCGGAGCCCTGCAGGCCCACGAGCATAATGACGTTGGGAATGCGGTTGCTAAAGACGAGCTTGCTCTCGGTGGAGCCGAGCATCTCGGTGAGCTCGTCGAGCACGATCTTGACGACGTTTTGCGCCGGCGTCAGCGATTCCATGACCTCGGCGGTCATGCAGCGCTCCTTGGTCTTGGCGACAAACTCCTTGACGACCTTAAAGTTGACGTCGGCCTCGAGCAGCGCCATGCGAATGTCGCGCATGGCCGAGGTGATATCGGCCTCGGTCAGCTTGCCCTTGCCGCGCAGGCGGTCAAATGTGTCGTTGAGGCGATCGCTCAGAGAATCAAACACTGGTCACTCCTTAGTTGGACTCGCCCACCAGGGCGCGGCAGAAATCTTTGGCATTAAACTCCTGCAGGTCATCGACCTGCTCGCCCACGCCCACGCGCAGGATCGGGAGCTTGAGCTTCTCGGCCACGGCCATGGCGATACCGCCCTTTGCCGTGCCGTCGAGCTTAGTCATGATAATACCGTCCAGACCCAGCGCCTCATTAAACTCGAGCGCCTGGTTCAGGCCGTTTTGGCCCGTCGCGGCATCGATCACGAGGACGACCGAGACGGGCATGGGGCCGGCGGCCATATTGGCGGCGCGCTTACGCGTCACGTTGACCACCTTGGCAAGCTCGCGCATGAGCTCGGGGCTCGTATGCAGACGGCCGGCGGTGTCGATGAGCACCAGGTCGCTGCCGCGCTTATCGGCCTCGTCGAGCACGTCGTAGCAAACGCTTGCCGGGTCTGAGCCGCGGTCGCGCTTTATGACGGGGACGCCGGCGCGCTGGCCCCACACATCGAGCTGTTCGATGGCGGCAGCACGGAAGGTATCGGCCGAGCCGATCACGACGTTCTTGCCACGGGCAGCCATGGCGCTCGCGATCTTGCCGACCGTAGTGGTCTTGCCGGCACCGTTGATGCCCACAAACAGCACGCAGCTCGGCGTGTCGGCGAACGGATCGCGCTCGACGGGTACAAAATGCTGCTCGAGCTGCTCGGCCAGGGCCCGACGGAGTTGCGGGGCGGTCTTGAGGTTCTTCTTGGCCGCGGCATCGCGCAGGTCGTCGGAGACCTGGATGGCGACCTCGGCACCCATGTCACCCATGACGAGGGTGTCCTCTAGGTCCTCCCAAAAATCCTCGTCGACCTCGCCGCCAAAGTAAAAGACCTCGTTGAGGGCCTCGCGGCTGCGCTCAAGTCCGCGCGAGAGAGCATCGAAGAATCCCATTATGCATTCACGACCTTTCCGGTTTCGCGATCGAGTTTTTGCGAGACGACGCGACTGACGCCGTCAGCTTGCATCGAGACGCCGTAGAGGACGTCAGCGTCCTCCATAGTACGGCGCTGATGCGAGATAACCAAGAGCTGCGTATCGGAACGCAGCACGTCGAGCGCGCCGATGAGCTTGGACAGGTTGGCGTCATCGAGCGCCGCCTCGACCTCGTCCAGCACATAGAACGGCACCGTACGCGTGCGATACACGGCAAAGAGCAAGGCGAGCGCCGTCAGGCTCTTCTCGCCGCCCGACATGAGCATCATCTTGGTGATGCGCTTGCCGCGCGGCTGCGCCACGACCTCGATGCCCGTCTCGGCCGGGTGCTCGGGGTCGGTCATCTCCAGATGTGCCTGGCCACCCGGGAACAGCATGGCGAAGATCTCGCGGAAGTTCGCATCGACCTTTTCGAAGGTCACCAAGAAGGCTTTGCGCATCTTGCGGTCGATGGCCACGGTAATCTTGGTGAGCGCCTTGCGCGCGCTCTCCAGATCGGCCAGCTGCTCCTCGATGTAATCGGCGCGGCGCTTGAGCTGCTCGTACTCCTCCATGGCAACCTGGTTCACAGGGCCCAGGTTGTTGATCTGGCGCACGAGCTGGTTGAGCTCGCGCTCGGCGGCGTCGCGGTCGGTGGGAGCAGGAAGCATGAGCGCTTCCTCAAGCACGGTGGTGCCATCGGCGGTAATGGCCTTGATGGCCGCCTCTACCTGCACCTCGAGCTTGCCGCGCGCGACCTTGAACTCGTTTTGAGTCGCCGTGGCGGCATCGACCCGCTCCTTGGCGCGGGAGACCTCGGCCTTGGCATCCTCGATGGTTTTCTTGAGCGAAGCCGAGTCTGCCTCCTCGAGTGAGGCCTGGTCACGCAGGCGCGCAGCCCAATCAGATGCACGCTCCAGCAGGGCCGAATAGCGCTCGTGCATAGGATCGACACGCAGGCGCAGCAGCTCGAGCGAGCGCGAAGCCTGACGTGTTCCGCGGATACGGCGGTCAATGCCCTCCAGGCGATGCTCCAGATCGGGCACGCGGCCCTTCAGCGAACGCAGGCGCTCGCTCGTCTGGGCCAGGCGCACCTTGGCATCGGCGAGCTTACCGGCTGCCTCGGAATCGTCACGGCGCACGCGATCGAGCTCGTCGTTGGCTTCGGCAATCTGGAGACCCAGGTCGCTTGCCTGCGCACGGGCCTCGTCACGCGAACGGGTGAGCTCGTCAACGCGCGGGCGCGCGGCGTTCACGGCCTCCGCCGCCTGCTCGCGGCGCCTGGAGATGCGCGCACGCTCGACCTCGGCGTTGTTGGCGCTTTGCTCCAGGCGGCCAATCTCGGAGAGCAGCGAGCGGCGCTCGCCCTCAAGACGGGCGATCTCGCCGGCGGCATCACCCTCGGCGGCACGCGCCTCCTCGACGGCCGCATTGGCCTCGGTAACCTGGTTCGACACATGCTCAAAAACTGCAGCCAAATCGGGCTCCAGGCCTTCGAGCTCGCGAATGCGGCGCTTCCGCTCCAGGGCACCCGAGGCCTCGCCGGCATCGAGCCCCACGCGCACCAGGCCACCAAAGCTCACGCGAGCGCCATCGGGCGTCACATAGGTCACACCGTCAACGACTGGTGCCGCCAGCGCACAAGGCAAGTCATCGACCACGTAATAGCCGCCGAGCAGCGCCTCGACAATCGGGCCATAACCGGCACGCACGGACAGGCAATCAACCAGACGCGAACCGGCAGCGCCCTCGGCAGCAGCAGAGCCGCTCACACCACGCGCCACCAGCAGTGCCTCGCCCGAGGCCTTCTTTTGGTCTAAAGCCGCACGACCGGCACGCTCAAGCGTGGCGGCGTCATCAAACAACAGGGCATCGATATCGCCGGCAAGCAGCTGCTCGACCAGGCCCTCAAGCTCAAGCGGCGCCTCGAGCACGTCGCCCAGACGGCCCGTTACGTCATCGCCCAATGCCCCTACCAGACGGCTCACCAACGGCGAGCTATCGGCCATACGGGCATCGAGCTTCTTTTGGCTCGCAAGCTCAGAGCGCACCTCGGACAGCTTGTTGCGCGACTCGCTCTCACGGGCGCGCAAGTCCTTCAACGCCGCACGGGCGACCTCGGTGGCCTGGCGCGCATCGGCCTGGGCTTGGCGAGCCTGATTGAGCGCGCCGTCGAGCTCCTCGGCGCGGTCGCGACGGCTCTCGAGCGAGGCCGTGACCTCCTCGAGCTGCTCGTCAATCTGCTCCAGGCGCGAGGCATACATGTTGTCCTCGACCTCGGCATTGCTCAGCGAGTCTTTCACCTTGGCAAGCTCGAGCGCAGCCTTGTCGGCCACGCGCTGCACATCGCGTTGCTCGCGCGTAAGCTGCGAAATCTGATTGTCGAGCGCAACACGGCGCTCGTGGAGCTCGGCGGCGGCAGGGCCGGCGGCGTCAACGTCGTCCTGGGCTTGCATGTGCGCACCGGTCACTTCCTCAAGCTGGGCACGTGCATCCTCGAGCTCCTCGACCACGCGACGACGCTGATGCTCGGAGCTCGAAATCTGGCCGCGCATATCGGACAGGCGCGACACCATATTGTGGCCCTTTTCCTCGAGCAGGCGCATATCGGAGTTAATACGGCCGACCACATCTTGCATATGACGGCGCTGTTCGCCCAAGTCACCCACAAACAGGCCCTTTTCCTCGAGCATCACCTGGAGCTTCTCGAGCTCGCGCTCCTTTTCGCCCAAGCGGTACTGCGCAAGCTCCAGCTCGGCGGCACCCTCTTTGGAACGGCTCTCCAGATCGTTCCACTGCGACTGCAGCGAACGAAGCTCGTCAACGGCCAGCATCTGCGTAAGCTCGTTCGCGCGCGAGGACAGCTCTTTGTACTTGCGCGCGCGATCGACCTGACGCTCCAACGGTCGCAGCTGACGGGCAATCTCCTTATTGATGTCGCGGGCACGAGTAAGGTGCTCGTCCATCGACTTAATCTTTTTGAGCGCACGCTCCTTGCGGCGCTTGTGCTTGGAAATGCCGGCAGCCTCCTCGATAAGGACGCGGCGCTCCTCGGGACGGCTCTGCAAAATGGCATCGAGCTTGCCCTGGCTGATAATGGAATGCGTATCCTTACCCAAGCCCGAATCGTGCAAAATGTCCTGGATATCCATCAGGCGGCACGGACTCGAATTGATGAGGTATTCGCTCTCGCCCGAACGATACATGCGGCGGGTGATAGCAACCTCGTCAAAGTCGACAGGCAGCACATGGTCCGAGTTATCGAGCACCAGCGTGACCTCGGCAACGCCCACCGGCTTGCGCGCCGACGAGCCCGAGAAGATGACGTCCTCCATGGCCTGGCCGCGCAGCTGCTTGGCGCTCTGCTCACCCAGTACCCACAGAATCGAATCGGAGATATTCGATTTTCCCGAGCCGTTAGGACCGACGATGACGGTCAGGCCCGGCTCAAACGTCATATGGGCGCGGTCGGCAAACGACTTGAACCCTTTGAGCGTAAGGGACTTGAGATACACGGTTCCTCGCTTAAACGGGCTTCTTGTTGAGAATCACACCGTTGGTGGTGTAACCCATGCGGTCGAGCGCCTCGAGTGCAGCGGCTCCCTCGGCCTCTTTCTTAGAGGCGCCGGTGCCGCGGCCCTGACGGATACCGTCGACAAGCACCACGGCGGTAAAGGTGGGCGCATGTGCCGGGCCCTCGGAGCCTACCAGCTTGTATGCCGGGGGCTCGTGACCGTCTGCCTGCACGCACTCCTGCAAGAACGACTTGGGGTTCGCGGGGTGCTCGGCACGCTCGGAGGCCAAATGGGGCTTAAGCGTGCGGTGGATGAACTCCGCCGCCGCATCCCAGCCGGCATCGAGGTACAACGCACCCACGAGCGACTCATAGACGTTCTCGAGCGCCGAGTTAAGGCCGCGCGCGCCGGTACCGGTCTCGGAGGCACCAAAGATGATGATGTCGTCGATGCCCAGCTCGTGCGAAACCTCGGACAGCGTGGCACCCGAAACAAGCGATACCTTCAGACGCGTGAGCTTGCCTTCATCGAACTCGGGATAAGACTCAAAGAGCGAACGGGCAACCACGGCGCCCAGAATGGAGTCACCCAAAAACTCAAGCCGCTCATAGCTGGCAGAGACCGGCTGCCCCTCTACTGCCGAGGGGTGGGTGAGCGCCGCGCGTAGCAGCACCTTGTTATTAAACTCATGGCCCAGGATTTCCTGAGCGCGCGTGAGTCGTTGAGATAAAGCCAAGACCTAGGCCTCCCTGGCGTTTTCGATAGCGTCGACGGCGTCGGCAACGGAGGTAAGCGACAACAGGGTCTCGTCATCGATCTCGAGGTCAAACTCGTCCTCGATGGCCGTCACCAGCTGCAGGCGCTCGAGCGAATTGGCATCGAGGTCGTCAAAAGTTGTCTCATCACTGATCTCGGCAACGTCAACGCCCAGCACGTCGGCAGCGAGCTCGGCGATCTTGTCAAAGATTTCGGAGCGATCCATAGCGCATCCTCTCATAAGTCGTGGAATACAATGTGTCGCGCGGGCGGAAGCCGCATTGCAGCACGGCTCCGATTCTACCCCACGATGCATAGCTTGAGCCACGTAACGGAGCTCTTGCTAAACGATACCTTCCATGGAATTGGCAATGCTTTCGATAAGCCCGGCTCGAACGGCCTGAGCCGCGGCGAGCGTACCGTTTTTAACGGCTTCGGCCGACGTGGCGCCATGGCCAATCAAAACGACGCCGCGAAGGCCCAGCAGGATCGCGCCGCCCTTGGCATCGCCCGAGAGCTTGGCTTTCATCTGGCGCATCTGCTTTTTGATGAGCAGCGCGGCGATCTTGGTACCGAGCGAAGACATAAAGGCGCCCTTGAGCTCTTGCAGCAAAAACTTGGCAGCGCCCTCGGTTGCCTTGAGCGCAATATTGCCCGACATGCCGTCGGCGACCACAACGTCAAAATTGCCCGACGTAAGATCGGTGCCCTCGCAGTTGCCCACAAAACCGGGGACCGCGGCTTTCATAGCCGGGAAGCACGCCTTGGTAAAGTTAGAACCCTTCTCGTCCTCGGTGCCGTTGCCAAGCAGGCCCACACGCGGATGTTCGATGCCCAGGACCACGCGGGCATAGGCTGCACCCATCTGGGCAAAGCGGACCATGTCGTCGACCTCGACATCGGGGTTGGCCCCCATGTCACATAGTACCGTAAGGCCACCGGCACGGTTGGGCAGCGCATTGGTGAGGCATGGGCGCACCGGCTGCTTCTTACCCTCTACCAAATATCTAAACGGCGTCACGTAGGCGGTGGCGGCAGCCGTCATGGCGCCGGTCGACCCCGCGGAGAAAAACGCGTCCGCGTTGCCCTTCTTAATAGCACGGCAGGCAAGCACAATCGAAGACTTACGCTTGGTCATCACGGCGCGGATGGGATCGTCGTCCATGGCGATGACATCGGGGGCCTCCAGAGCCTCCACGCGCGCGTGCGCCGCGGCAAAGGGGTTGACGATATCGGCGGGGCCAACAGCGATGACCTCGATATCGGGATCGGCGGCAAGTGCGGCCTCAATACCGTCGAGGACAACTTGGGGCTTCTCGTCTCCGCCCACAACGTCTACACAAACGCGAACGTTACTCATTTCAAGTGCTCCTTATACAAAAATGGCCGACTCATTGAGCCGGCCATTGTGGTTCCAGTTGGAACGGCATCGTATCCAGAGTATACAGTTACTCGGTAACGATAACCTCGCGGTCCTTGTAGAAACCGCAGCTGGGGCACACGTGGTGCGGGAGCTTGACAGCGCCGCAACGGGGGCACGTGGACTGAGCCGCAGCCGAGATCTT
Organism: Collinsella sp. LCP19S3_B11; assembly: GCF_052121915.1. Lineage (NCBI taxonomy): Bacteria > Bacillati > Actinomycetota > Coriobacteriia > Coriobacteriales > Coriobacteriaceae > Collinsella > Collinsella sp. LCP19S3_B11. Next base: position 178,143 of record NZ_JBQKDI010000002.1, on the reverse strand, counting down.
CATGTTGGCGGAACGACGGGTATGGGTACGGATACGACCCTGCTTTTGTTTAGGTACGGGCATAGTGACCTTCCTTATGAACTATCCAGTGTGGCGATTACGCGCAAGTAGCGATACTACCACATTTTTACTCATCAAGATTGAGATTCTTCAATGCTGCAAATGGATTTTCCGTGGCAGCGGCCCATTCGGCCTCGGCCTGGGCGGCGCAATCGCATTGCTCGACGTTGAGATTGATGCCGCAGGTGGGGCACAGGCCGCGGCAATCGGGCTTGCAGAGCACCACAAACGGCGTGTCCATGACAACGGCGTCGTTAATGGGCTCCCCCAGATCGACAATGCGGTCCTCGCCCAAAAGCTCGTAACCGTCCTCGTAGGCCTCGGGATCCTCGGGCTCATCAAAGAGGTAGAACTCCTCGATCTCGCCGGCGATATCAAACGAGGCGAGCTCAAGGCAGCGGTCGCATTCGCCGGTGACGTGCGCTCGAACCATGCCGGAGAGCAGAACACCGGTGCCCGCATTGGTAAAAACCACGTCGTAAGCAATGCCGTCCTGCAGCTGGTACTCCTTCTCGCCCACCGTGTAGGTGGCGACATCGACCTTGCCGGTCAGCGGATACGAGTCTCCGGGAAACTCAAGCTGCTCGGAAAGATCGACGGTAACGCTCGGGAACTCAGCCATTACCACTGACCGTTCTGCTGGGCGGCGCCCTCGTTGAGCTGCTGACGGCAACGGGTAACGGTGCCGGTCAGGCTCTTGAGGTTCTCCTCGAGGTGCGTAAAGACCTGCTCGGCATAATCCTCGGCCGCATAGCGCGTCTCGCGCTCGTACTGCTGGGCACGATCACGGATATCGTCGGCCTGCTGCTGCGCCAAGCGGACGATCTCCTGCTCACCGGCAATGGTGAGTGCCTGCTGCTGAGCATCGGCAATGATGGAATCGGCCTGAGCGGCGGCGGAAGCCATAAGCTCGTCGCGCTCCTTGAGGATGCGACGGGACTTCTGCCACTCCTCGGGGTAGCTCATACGGATCTCGTCAAGGATGTTAAAGAAGACGTCGGCATCGATAACCTTCATCTGGGCATTCTTGCCGAACGGCGTCTTAGCCTCTTCGATGAGCCCCTCGAGCTCCTCGACAAGGCTCACGATCCTGTCGCCAGGAAAATTCTCGCCCGGCATCCGGTCTCCTTTCATAGGTAACATGTCATCGTGTTAGTTTACCACATGCCATCAGGCAATATGAAACGTCACGAAAAGCGATGTTTAAGCGCTTCGACCACATTGGGCGGCACAAACGTCGACACATCGCTTCCGAGCGATGCGATCTGACGAACCACCGAGCTCGAGATATAGCCGTACTGCGGCGCACTCATGACAAAAATGGACTCAAGCTCGTTGTCCAGGCGATAGTTGAGGTCCGCCTGCTGCAGCTCGTACTCAAAGTCGGTCATGGCGCGCAGGCCCTTGACCACAGCACCCGCACCCTGCTCACGGGCAAAATCGACCAACAGGCCGGTAAAGGGCAGTACCTCGACACCGTCAATATCGCCCAGGGCCTCGCGGGCCAACGCCACGCGCTCATCGAGCATAAAGGTAGTGCCCACGCCGTTTTTGCCCTGCGACTCCGCCACGGCGACAATCACGCTGGGAAAAATGCGGCGGGCGCGGCGGATTACATCGATGTGACCAAACGTGATGGGGTCAAACGTACCCGGAACGATCACGCGGTTGATAGTGTCATTCATGGGTATCCTCCAAAGGCACGTCCTCGTCAATATCGCTGTCATTAGCATGGTCGCACTCGTCCGCGGCCATCCAGCGCAGCAAGTCAACCGAGGTAATGCCGTAGCGTTTCTCTCGCACGGTCTCAAAACCAGCTGGATGAGCGCCCGCGTCGCTTGCGGCATGCTCAAACAGGGCAAAGGCCCCTGGTGCCAGCAAGCCCTGCTGGGCAAGATTGCGCAGCAGCTCCTCGACCGGCTCGGCACCAAAGGCATAGGGTGGATCGAGCAGGACCAGATCAAAGGGGCCGCCCGGAACACGGCCGCGCGAGGCGCTCGCCAACACATCGCCGGTAACGACGCGCCAACGCGAGCGGTCGCGACACAGCGACTCGATATTCTTAGTGATCAGTCGGGCGGCATTGCGATCGATCTCGAACGTGATGAGCGAGCGAGCGCCGCGCGAGAGCATCTCGATTCCCAGGGCACCGGAGCCGCCAAAGGCATCCAGCACGCGGACCTCGTCCAGATCGAAATCGAATACCGACATGACCATGGACGCACATGCCTCGCGCACGCGGTCGGTCGTGGGACGGGTGACATCGCGCCCACGCGGCTCTTCGATCTTGCGGCCGCGCCATTCACCGCCGATGATTCTCATCCTCCGCTGACCTCCTTGAAGATATGTCGATAACGCGTGGCGACCGCATCGCGCAAGGGACGCGTCGCCACGGAGTCAAGGTTGCAAGCATACCGCAAGAGCTCGACCGCGTCCAAATGGGCCCATTCGATAAGATCCTCGTCGGCGTCCAGGTCCACAAAGCGCAGGGTCACACCGCCATGTTGGCGATAACCCAAAATTTCGCCCTCGTGGCGCAAACGCAGGTCCATCTGCGCAAGTGCAAAACCGTCAGAGGTCTTTTCGAGCGCCCGCAGGCGGTCTTGCGCAGCAGACACACCGCCATTGCCCTTGGAATGCGTCATGACCAGGCACGTGCCCGACACGCTGCCGCGGCCCACGCGGCCTCTAAGCTGATGCAGGGCCGCCAAGCCAAAGCGCTCGCCGTTCTCGATAACCATGACGGTGGCGTTAGGTACGTCGACGCCCACCTCGACCACCGTAGTCGAGACGAGCACGTCGATCTCGCCGCGCTTAAAGGCGTCGATCACGCGGTCCTTCTCCCCCGCCGGCATGCGGCCGTGAAGACGCTCGACGGAAAGCCCCGGCAATGCCAGACGCAGGCGGTCGAGCTCGGTCGCGGTGTCGTGTAACGGCACGGGCACCGTCACGCGACCTTCATCGTCGCGAGCAATGCCGGGAACGTCTTCCAAATCGTCCGCGGAGTCACTCGGCTCCACAAGCGGGCAGATAACGTAAGCCTGCTGTCCTTGGGCATGCGCCTCGCGAATGGCACCGTAGGCCAGGTCGCGGCTCGACTCGGTGAGCACGCGCGTCGAGACGCCGGCCCCGGGAACGGGGCGATGACGAATGATGGACGTGTCCAGGTCGCCATAGACCGAAAGCGCCAGTGTGCGCGGAATAGGCGTGGCCGTCATAACGAGCAAGTCCGCACCTGGGCCTTTGGCACGCAGGGCATTGCGCTGCCCCACGCCAAACCGATGCTGCTCGTCGATAACGACGAGTGAAAGATGTTTAAACGTTACGTTATCCGAAAGGACCGCATGGGTACCAAAGAGCACATCAAGCTCACCAGACTGCAGCTGTGCATGGATGCGCTCGCGCTCGGCGGCCGGGGTAGCACCCGTCAGGAGCGCCCAGGACATACCGGCCTGCGAGAGCAAAGGGCCGGTCTTATCGGCATATTGACGCGCCAGCACGCCCGTGGGTGCCATGACGCAGGACTGGGTACCCGAATCGGCCGCGACTGCCAGCGCGCAGGCGGCGACGGCGGTCTTGCCGGTACCGACATCGCCCAGCAGCAAGCGGTTCATCACGTGGTCGCCATCGCACATGTCATGCAGGATGTCTTGGAACGCGGCCTCCTGCTCGTCGCTCAGCGAAAACGGCAGGGCCCGCCTAAGCGCCGTCAAATGACCACCCGCGGTATGGGTGTAGGGAACCACCTCGACCATACCGCCGTCGTTGCGCAGACGAAGCGCCAGCTGAAGATAGAGGCATTCCTCATAGGCAAGCCGTGCGCGCGCGATATCGCGCTCGGCCATACTCGAGGGAAAGTGAATCGAACGCAGCGCACGGGCGCTGCTCATAAGGCGTCGCTTGGCGCGCAGGGGCGCGGGAATCGGGTCGAAGGGATTGCCGACAATCTCGAGCGCGCCGCTCACGATACGGCGCATCCAAGCCTGGCTTACACCGTCGCTCACATAGTGAACCGGAAGGATGGTGCCCGCGGCACGCCCGTCCTCGAGCTTTTCGAAATGCGGCGAGGCCATCTGCTTAAAGCCGTAGGCAAATTCGACCTTACCCATCACGGCCAGGCGGTCGCCCTGCTTGAGCTGCTGGGCAATCCAGGGCTGGCGGAAAAAAGCGACTTGCAGCACGCCCGTCTCGTCCACAAGCGAGACCTCGGTAACCTGCATGCGCGGGCGGGGCTGCTTTTGAACGATACGATCGACCGTGGCGACGATCGTGCACACCGCACCGATAGGCGCCATCTCGATGGACCAGGAGCGTGTAAAGTCCAGATATCGATGAGGGATATGGAGAAGGAGGTCCCCCACCGTCCTAATTCCCAGACGGCGAAGGGCCTCCTCACGTTTACCCGAAACATATTTGAGTCGCGCGATATCCTCGTCGAGCGCATTGCTCTGGGCAAAGCGCTCCGAGACGCGCGGCACGGAGCACAGCTCGGACATGGGCAGATGCCTACTCGATCGAGAAGATCACGGGATAGAGCGGCTGCTCGCCACGATGGGCGTCAATCTCCAGGTCGGGCTGAGCCTCCTCGATGGCGTCGACGATCTCCTGGAAGGCCTCATCGGACAGCTCCTCGCCGGCCAGAATCGTCAGCGCGTCGCCCTCCTCTTCCTCCTGCATGCGGTTGATGCAGTCGAGCGTGACCTGCTTCACATCGGAGCCGACCACGTCGATGGAGCCGGCAATGATACCCATGACGTCACCGGAGTGAATCGGCGAGCCGTCAGAGGCGCTGGAATCGCGCACGGCACGGGTGACCTCGCCATCGCGAACCTCGCTGATGGCATCGACCATGGCGGCGACGGCGTCCTCGAGCTCGGAATCGGGCAGCACCGCGAACAGAGCGGAGAACGCCTGCGGAACGGTCTTGGTGGGAACCACGGCGACCTTTTTGTCGGTGCAGGCAGAAGCGGCAGCCTCGGCAGCCATACGGATATTGCCGTTATTGGGCAGGATGATGACCGAAGTCGCGTTGACCTGGTCCACCGCGCCCAGCAGGTCGGCGGTCGAGGGGTTCATGGTCTGGCCACCCGAAACGACCACGTCAACGCCGAGGGACTTGAGGATGTCGGCCTCACCGGAACCGGCGGCAACGGCGACAAAACCCAGGGCCTTGGCGGGCTCGGCGGCCTTTTGCTGGTCCTCGTGGATCTTAGCGGTACGGTCGTGGGCCTCCATCTCCATGTTGTGGATAAAGACCTCGTAGATCTGGCCAAGCTGCAGCATGTGCTCGAGCACCAGGTTGGGGGTGTTGGAGTGCACGTGGATCTTGTAGTCGGGGTAGGCGCCCACGAGCAGCTCGCAGTCGCCCATGGAACCCAGGAACTTAAGGCACTCGTCCTCGTCAAACGGGGCGTCGGCCTTAAAGAGGAACTCGTTGCAGTAGCGGAACTCCGAGCCCTCCCAGTCGTCGTTGGCCTCGATCTCGACGCGACCGAGGGCCGCATCGCGGGCAGAGCCAGCGGAATCAAACGTTGTGGAGAAATCCTCGACAACGGTGCTGCGGCCCAGAGCAGCGGCAACGAAGTTTTCCAGGAAGATGGCGAAGCCAAAGGCGCCGGAGTCGACCACGCCGTTCTCCTTCAGAACGGGCAGCAGGTCGGGCGTGCGAGCCACAGACTGGTAGGCCTCGACGACGATGGCGTCGAGCGCGTCCTCGGCCGAGAACTTCTTCTTCTCGCACTCGTCGGCCTTGGTCGAGACGTCGCGCAGGACCGTAAGAATCGTGCCCTCGATGGGCTTGCGGACGGCCTGGAAGGCGACCTTGACGGCGCGACGGAAAGCATGCGCGATGTCGGCAGACGTGATGGGCTCATCGGCAGAGACGAGGCCCTCGGCCACGCCGCGCAGGATCTGCGAGGTGATAACTCCGGAGTTGCCGCGGGCGCCCATGAGGGAGCCGTGGGTGATGGCGCCGGCGATGGCCTCCATATCGGCATCGGCGGGAAGGGCGGAAAGCTCCTTGGTCACCGAGGCGAGCGTGAGCGACATGTTGGTGCCGGTGTCGCCGTCGGGCACGGGAAAGACGTTGAGTTTATTGATCTCCTCGGCCTTGTCGGAAACGGCAGCCGCAGCGATCGGAAAACAGGTGCGAATGGTCTTTACAATCATGAGTATTTGAATCTCCGTTTTCGGATGCTAGTTCAGACGGCTCTTGAGCGCGTCGATGTGAATGCCGATCTTAAGGCTGGCGGGATCGATCTGGGCGATCTCCTGCAGGGTGAAGGCAACGGAGCTCGAAAGATTGTGGCAGACGGACTTCATGTTGACGCCGTTCTCGAGCACGACGTGAAGGTCGACCGTAAGGCCGTTCTCGTCGGCGGAGACAAGCACGCCCTTGCGGAGGCGCTGACCGGCAAGCAGGCGCACGCTCTCGGCGCCCTGGAGCTGCTCGGCCATACCGACGACGCCATAGCACGTCATCGCGGCATAACCGGCAATATCGGCAATAACGTCGTTCGAGACGCTCAGGCTGCCGTTAATGGTCTCAGACACAAGAATCTCCTTATCTGGTGCTCGCGGCACCATGTCGTGGGAGCAATCATTGCAATATTCTACAACGACCGCGCCATGTTGAGGTGGTGGGTCGCGGGATTACATCCTCGACACGAAATGTTGATATGGCAACGTTTGCGTTAAGCAATCGCGGCATGAAAAAACCCGCCACAAAAGCGACGGGTTTTACAATCTGGCTCCCCGGGTAGGACTCGAACCTACAACAGCGCGGTTAACAGCCGCGTGCTCTACCATTGAGCTACCGAGGAATTTAAAGCCCAGCAGATTGGGCTGAGAAATTCTGGCTCCCCGGGTAGGACTCGAACCTACAACAGCGCGGTTAACAGCCGCGTGCTCTACCATTGAGCTACCGAGGAATAGGTGCATGCTCTCAAGCAACGAAGTTTATTATACGGACGAATCAGCTCAGGGCAAGAACTTTTTTGAGAAATTTTCCGACCCAGTCGTTGGGGACGTTCTTAAACGACTAGTCATTCAAGAACGTCCCCAACGACTAATTAACCAGACGCCCAGGGTAGTCTTTTTGGGACGGGGCTTTTTTAGCTACCCTATCTCAATGAGCGGCTCAAGCTTTAAAGGCCCCAGATTGGGTAGCTAAAAAAGCCCCGTCCCAAAAAGACTACCCGTGCCCCAACTGCCGGCCCTTGTTACATGAAAGCGCCCTCAAGCGGATGTGCTTGAGGGCGCTTCTTGCTTAACTAGCTTTCGATATAGTCTTTGAGCTTGCTGCTGCGGCTGGGGTGGCGGAGCTTGGCCAGGGTCTTGGACTCGATCTGGCGGATGCGCTCGCGCGTGACGCCAAACTCGCGGCCGACTTCCTCGAGCGTGCGGGGATGTCCGTCGACAAGTCCAAAGCGCAGCTCAATAACCTTGCGCTCACGATCGGCAAGCGAGTCGAGCACCTGGGTGAGCTGCTCCTGCAGCATGGAGAAGCTGGCGGCATCGGGCGGAACGATGGCCTGGGAGTCCTCGATAAAGTCGCCCAGCTGGGAATCCTCTTCCTCGCCGATAGGAGTCTCGAGCGACACGGGCTCCTGCGAGATCTTCTGAATCTCGCGGACGCGGTCGGCACTCATGTCCATCTCGGCACCGATCTCCTCGGGGGTCGGGTCGCGACCCAGATCCTGGAGGAGCTGGCGCTGCACGCGGACAAGCTTGTTGATGGTCTCGACCATGTGCACGGGAATACGGATGGTACGGGCCTGGTCGGCGATGGCGCGCGTGATGGCCTGACGGATCCACCACGTAGCGTACGTGGAGAACTTGAAGCCCTTCTGGTAGTCGAACTTCTCGACGGCGCGGATCAGACCGAGGTTGCCCTCCTGGATCAGATCCAGGAACAGCATGCCGCGACCGACGTAGCGCTTGGCGATGGAGACGACCAGACGGAGGTTGGCGCTGATGAGCGCCTGCTTGGCCTCGAGGCCCACGTTCTCGATACGAGTCAGACGACGCATCTCGGCGCGGGTGAGCTCGATCTCGCCCGCCTCGGCGGCCTCGAGCTTCTCGGTGGCCTCGAGACCGGCCTCGATCTTCATGGCCAGATCGACCTCTTCGGAGGCGGTCAGCAGGTCGACTTTGCCGATCTCCTTAAGGTACATTCGAACCGGGTCACCGGTCAGCATCACCGTGGAGGCATCGATGCCACGCACGCGAGAACGCGAGCGGGACGTGCGGACGGTGCGCTTCTTTTTGCTCTTGCAAGAACCCATCTCGGCATCGGCCTGACGGGCCATCTTAAGCTCGTGATCGTCGAGCGAGCCGGAATCGTGCTCCTCGTCGTCATCGAAATCGTCGGTATCGTTATCGTCATCGTCGACGTCCATGGGGGCGTCGTCGTTTCCGCTCGCGGAGATAATCTGGATGCCGCTGTTGCGCAGCGCGGAATAGACCGCGTTGAGCTGCTCGTCAGAAACATCGATATCCTTCAGGACGACCTGGATCTCGTCCTCGGTTACCGAAGTCCTGTTTGAGCCGTTGCCCATGAGCTTAGCAACGTAGGATTCCAGCCCAGTACCCGTGCTCTCAGTCTTATTTGGCACAGATTCTCCCTTCGTAGTCCACAGGACACATTACTTTAGCACACACTTACACGTCTATACCCAAAATTCAGACTGGATATAGCAGATAACATGCCGATTGACCACAACATCTAGGCCTGATCGGGACCCGCGGCCTCCAAACCAATCAACCGGAACGGATCGGCCACGCCGCCAATCGATTTCTGGAGCTCGCGCTGGCGCAAAGAATCCTGCGCGGCCTGCATGGTCAATGCACGGCGCGCGTCATCGTCGAGCGACCGGTCCTGGCGCAGCTTGGCCTGAGCAGCCCGCATACGGCGCTTGATGGTGTAAAGCTCAAGCGTATCGAGCATAAAGACGATGTTCGTCTCGGTGGGGTGCTTGCTCGTCGCCGAGATGCGCCCGGCGCTGACGAGCGAAGCCGCCTCGGGACACACCGCGCGCGCGGCGTCCATGCACGCCACGGGGTCGGTGCCCGGCGGCGTCGCGAGCACGGCCCACGCGATGGACTCGTGACGGGGGTCTACCCACTCGATCGAGCAGATGCGATCGGCGTACGTGCGGAATAGGTCGGGGTAGCTGGTGAGCATCGTCAACAGCTCGCGCTCCCCCGCCAGAGACTTCCGCTCCAGATCGGTCAGCACGATCGGCGTCGCCGGAACGGAAGCGGTCGAAGTAGACCCCGCGGGCGCCGCGTCCATGCCAGCAGGCACATCGATCGGCGGCATATCGTCGACGACCTCGACCGGCGCGGCCCCGTAGGCCTCGAGCGGCACATAGTCGTACGGTTCCTCCTCGACCGGTGCGGATACCGGCGGCGTCGTCCCCGACGCCCAGGCGCCGCGAGATACCCCCTGCGGACCGGACACCCGACCGCCCGCGCCTCCTGCGCGCTCGGCCTGTGCCCGCTGGCGCTCGTAGTTCTGCTCGCGACGACGCTCGGCGTCCTCGCGTTTGGCGACATCGCGAAACACACGGCCCGAGCTCGAGCGTACCGTCTCCAAATCCAGGCCCAAAAGGTCGGCTATCTGGATAAAGTACGTATCGATCATGTAGCTATCGCGCAGCGGATAGATGAGCGTCAGCGCATCCTCGAGCGCCTTGGCGCGACCGCCCGGCGTGGTAATGTCGCTCGACTCCTGCAGTGAGCGGTACACAAAGTCCATGAGGGGCTCGGCGGCGTCGATACGCGCCTGCAGTGCCTCGCCACCATGCGCCGTGATGAACTCCATAGGGTCGTTGCCGTCGGGAAGCACCACGCAGCGCAGGTCCATCGAGTCCTGCTCGATAAACTGAATCGCGCGGCGCGCGGCCTTTTGACCGGCGGCGTCACCATCGAACATATACACAATACGCTTGGCAAAACGGGTGAGCGTCTTTACGTGATGTTCCGTCAGCGCCGTGCCCAGCGTGGCGACGACGTTTTTGATCCCCGCCTCCCAGCAGGCGATGCAATCGGTATATCCCTCCACCACGATGGCGGTATCCTGCGCGACGATAAACTCCTTGGCCCAGTTAAAGCCGTAGAGGTTTCTCTTTTTATGAAACACACTCGTCTCGGCGGTGTTGAGGTACTTGGGTTGGCCGTCGCCCATAATACGACCGCCAAAGGCGATGTTATGACCCTGTTCGTCAAAGATGGGAAACATCACGCGGTCGTAAAAACGATCGGCAAGCTGTCCGCGCCCGCGGCTCACGGCCACGTTGGCGTCGATCATCTCCTGCGGGGTAAAGCCCTTCTGCGACAGATGGGCCACCAACATATTGCGACCCGGCGCAAAGCCCAGGCAGTAGCGACGGCAGACGTCGCCACCCATACCGCGGCTGGCAAAGTACTCGCGCGGACGGCTGTCCTTACCGCGCATGAGCATGGTGTGATAGAACTGGGCCGTCTCGGCGCACAGGTCATAGATGCGGGCGCGCTTGGTGCCGCGATCGCGCTGCGCGCCGGTATCGTGCAGCTCAATGCCGGCACGATCGGCCAGGTAGCGAATCGACTCGGGAAAGCTCAGGTTCTCGCGCTTCATGATGTAGGTGAAGACGTCGCCGCCCTCGCCACAGCCAAAGCAGTGCCACACCTGCGTAGCGGGGATAATGTGAAACGATGGGGTCTTTTCGCCATGGAAGGGGCAGCAACCCCAAAACTCATGGCCGCGGGGCTTGAGCTCAACCGTTTCCTGCACAATGGCAACCAGGTCGGACGCAGCGCGCACCTGGTCTTTCTCCTCATCGCTAATCACGGATGCTCACCCCCTGCTCGCCCAAGTTATGACGGATATCATCAATATTACCTTCGACGGTCTCAATAAGCTCGTCCAGCGAATCGAACACGCGCGAAGGACGCAGCCAACGCGTAAACGCCAACGAAACCGAACGTCCATACAGGTCGCCCGCATACCCGATCAAGTTGGCCTCGAGATGCGCCGAGGCGGCATCGTCGGCATACGTCGGCGGCAGGCCCACGTTGACGGCAGCGGGCCACACGGTATCGTCGACCAGCACAAGGCCCTCGTAGACGCCATCGGCAGGCAGCTGAATTCCGTTTGGCACCAACAGGTTTGCCGTAGGAAATCCCATATCGGAGCCCTCGTGGCGACCGTGAATCACGCCGCCGCGCAGCATATAGGGACGGCCGAGTAGATCGGCTGCCAGCTCAACGTGGCCCAAGCTCAGCTCACGTCGAATGCGGGTGGCGCAGATAGCCTCGCCGGCCTCGCACAGCAAATTGTGCCCATACACGTCAACACCGCGCTCGACACCCCATGCCTGCATCTCGGCAACGCCCGAGGCACCGCCGCGGCCCAGCCTAAAATCGCTGCCAACGCGAATGGAGCGAATGTCGACAACATGCGCCAACAGCTCAAGAAAGCCCACGTGGTCGAGCGACGCTACCGCAGGCGTAAAGGGAACAGCCACCACGGCATCGACCCCAGTCTGAGCCAGGGCATGCAGGCGGTCGGCCGTCGTCATCAATTTTTGAGCGGGCGCAGGGCTCACCACAACATCTGGATCAGGGTCAAACGTTACGACAACCGCTTTGCAGCCGTGGACGCGCGCATCGCGAATGACCGCGTCGATCAGCTCACGATGTCCCCTATGCACGCCATCGAACACGCCGATGGCAATCGAGGCGGCACCCATAGACTCGCAGTCACCAAAAGCATCAGCCAAAACGATGCGGGCCTCCGCCGCCGCGCCCACAAAAAATGTGCGCGCGAGCTCGCGAGGGTCCAGCATCATCGAACACCGCCGATCGCCTGCGGAAAGACGTGCTCCATCACAAAGCGACCATCCTCGATACGAGCCAAAGCCTTGAGCCCGCCATCGAGCACCAGCGCAAACGGTGCCTTCGACGCATCGAAGCCGGCGAGCGCGCGATCAATAGGAATACGACGACCGCACAGCAGATCTTCCGCAAGATTGCCCGGCAAGTCGACACGCGTGGCGCCGAGGGCCGCAATGGGGTCCAAGGCAAAGCCGGCAGCGGACTCGGCAGAAAGCTCCTCGACCGCATGGCAGGCACCGATGGAGACAATGCCAGAAGCGGTACGGCGCAGCGCGGAAATATGCGCGGCACTATCGCAGGCGCGACCCAGGTCGCGAGCGAGCGCACGGATATAGGTGCCCTTGCTCACCGAGAAGGCAACGGTCCAAATGCAGGAATCGCCCTCGCCACTCACGGCGATCAGGTCGGCAGAATATACCTCGACCGGGCGCGCAGGCAACTCAACGGCATTGCCCTCACGTGCAGACTTATAGGCGCGCACGCCGTTGACCGAAATAGCCGAAAACGCCGGCGGGACCTGCATCTGAGGGCCCAGCATGGCGCTCAAGCGCTCACGGGCATAGGCCGGATCGCGCAGCTCGGGTGCAATGGCAACCGTACGGACGGCCTCGCCTTCCGCATCGTCGGTATTGGTCTCGGCGCCAAACGAGATATCGGCGACGTAACTTTTGGTATCGAGGGTAAGCATGCCCAGCAGACGCGTAGCCTGGCCCACGCCCACCACCATGACACCCGACGCCATGGGGTCGAGCGTGCCGGCATGACCGACGCGCCGCTCATGGAGGGCGCGCCGGCACCGCGATACCACGTCGTGGGACGTGCAGCCCACCGGTTTATCGACGGCGAGCAGCATATTCAATTGAGAAGGCGTACGACGAGCCATGTACCATCCAAAAAGTTAAAGCTCGACGGTCACCGAAGCGGGATCCTCCCCCACCAGCTCGGCCAGCATGGGAAGTGCCGCGGTGAGCGTCTCGAAAATCGTTCCGTTATTGGTAAAGCCGGCGGCAGCGTGATGTCCGCCTCCGCCAAAGTTGGCCGCAATCTCGGAGACATCCATGTCGCCCTTGGAGCGCAGGTTTCCGCGCACCTTGGTATCGCCCTCGATGCCCTTAAGGAACAGGCAGACCTCGACACCCATCACCGAGCGCACCACATCGACCAAGCCGTCGCACTCATCCGAGGTGACGCCACATTCCTTAAGGTCGCTTTCGTACGCGTAGCTATACGCCACGCGCCCGTGCGCGACCGTCTTGATGCGGCCCATGACGATGGACTTGAGGTGCAAGAACTCGACGCGCATGCTCTGATAGACCTCGAGCGCGACACGCGCCGGGTCGGCACCGTGCGCCACCAGGCGCGAAGCCGCATGGAACGCAGCGGCATCGGCATTCTGATACTGAAAACGACCGGTATCGGTAACCAGGCCACAGAGCAGACAGGTGGCGATGCGATCGCGAACGACAATGCCGCAATCATCCAGAAAGCGGTCGATGATCATGGCGCACGCCGCAGCATCGACACGCCTCAGGCTTACCTCGGCAAACTCCTCGCGCGCCGGATGGTGGTCAAAGCACACCACATGTTTGGAGCGGCGGAGCACGTCGGCCGAGTTGTTCAGACGCTCGACAACCGGCACATCCACCGAGATAAACAGGTCGGGATCGCCCGTAAAGCTCGAAGCCGGCACCAGACGATCGGCGCCTTCCATAAAGCGGTAAATACGCGGAACGGGATCGTCGTCTGCCAGCAGCAGCGCGATGTCCTTGTCGGGGAACGCCTTCATGAGCGAGAGACCCAAGCCCAACACGGAGCCCAGGGCATCGCCGTCGGGAGAGGTATGACCCGAGATCGCAATGGAGGACGCACCCTCGATAAGCTCGAGGATGCGTCGTTTAATATCTGCAGACTCGCACGAGACGAGGTCGGCGGAATTAGTCATCTAAAGCTGCCTCCTGGGCGGCATCCGCTATGGGATAGCCGTCCTCGTCCTTTTCGATCGCCAGCGTGGCCGGGACATTCTCCAGCGCACGCGTAATGCGCTCGGCCTCATCGGTCGAGCGATCGATGCGAAAATCGAGCTCGGGTGTGACGCGCCAGTCGAGCGAGCGAGCCAACAGGCTGCGAATGCGGCCCTTGGCGCTGGCGAGCGCCTCCATGACCTCATCGTAGCGGCTCGCATCGCACGACACGTACACGCGCGCGAACGAACGGTCCACCGCGACCTCGACCGCGGTCAAGGTGACCAGGTCGAGACGCGGATCGGAAACCTCAAAGAGAAGGATATAACCGAGCTTCTCGCGAAGCTGCTCGCCCAGACGGCGGGTTGCCTGCGTTTGCTTCATAGCGCTACCCCCTACTCGGTACGGGCAACCTGGTCGATACGGTAACCCTCGATCTGGTCGCCGGGCTTGATGTCCTGGAAGTTCTCCAGGCCAATGCCGCCCTCGGAACCGCTCTTGAGGCTCTTGGCCTCGTCCTTGTAGTGGCGCATCGAGGCGATCTTACCGTTAAAGACAACGATGCCGTCGCGCACCAGGCGCACGGAATCGGTCGCGGCAATCTCGCCCTCCTCGACGCGGACACCGGCGGCGATACCGACTTTGGGCACCTTAAAGGTGTCCAGGACGGTCGCGGTACCCGTGGAGACCTCGACCTCGGTGGGCTTGAGCATGCCGATACGGGCAGCGTCGAGCTCCTCGAGACACTTGTAGATAACGTCGTAGCAACGAATCTCGACGCCCTCGCGCTCGGCAGCGGAGCGGGCCTTACCGTCGGGACGCACGCCAAAGCCAATAATGATGGCGTTGGAGGCATCGGCCAGGACGACGTCGGTCTCGTTGATGGCACCGACCGCGGAGTGGATCGTGTTGATGCGGACCTCGGACTGATCCATCTTGTCGAGCGAGTCCTGAAGGGCCTCGATGGAGCCCTGGACGTCGGCCTTGATGATCAGGTTGAGCTCCTTGACCTCGGCGTCGGCGATGGTCTCGAAGAGGTTCTCGAGCGTGACGTGCTTCACGCGGCTCTGCTCCTCGATGCGGGCCTTGAGCGAGCGCTCATCGGCCAGGGCGCGCGCCTCGCGCTCGTCCTCGAACACGCGGAACTCGTCGCCGGCGTTGGGGACGGACTGCAGGCCCAGGATCTCGACGGCGTCGGAGGGACCGGCCTCGGTGACGGCGCGGCCCTTGGGGTCGAGCATGGCGCGGACGCGGCCATAGGTAAGGCCGGCTACCAGCGTATCGCCCACGTGCAGGGTACCGCGGGTCACGAGCACGGTAGCGACCGAGCCGCGGCCCTTGTCGAGCTTGGCCTCGAGGACGTTGCCCGAGGCGAAGGTATCGGGGTTGGCCTTGAGCTCGAGCACGTCGGCCTGGAGCAGCACGGTCTCCAGAAGGTCGTCGATACCGATCTTCTGCTTGGCCGAGATGTTGACGAACATGTTCTGTCCGCCCCACTCCTCGGGGATAACGCCGTACTCGGTGAGTTCCTGGCGCACACGGTCGGGGTTGGCGCCGGGCTTATCGATCTTGTTGACGGCGACGACGATGGGAACGCCGGCGGCCTTGGCGTGGTTGATCGACTCGACCGTCTGGGGCATGACGCCGTCGTCGGCGGCGACGATCAGGATGACGATGTCGGTCACCTTGGCGCCACGGGCACGCATGGCCGTAAAGGTAGCGTGGCCCGGGGTATCGATGAAGGTGATCTTGCGGTCGTTGATCATGACCTGCGATGCGCCGATGGCCTGGGTAATGCCGCCAGCCTCGCCGGCAGCAACGCCGGTGTGACGGATGGCGTCGAGCAAGCTCGTCTTGCCGTGGTCGACGTGACCCATGACGGTGACGACCGGGGCGCGGGGCTTAAGGTCGGCGGGATCGTCGTAGAACGAGAAGGTGTTCTCCTCCTCGGGGGTGATGATCCTGATCTGACGGCCCAAGTCGTCGGCAACGAGCTCGACAAGGTCGTCGGACATAGACTGCGTCATGGTGAGCGGCGTGCCCAGCAGGAACAGGCGCTTGATGATGTCGTTGGCCGGAACGTCGAGCGCCTCGGCAAGCTCCTGGACGGTAACGCCCTGGGAGACCTTGATGGCGTCGAGCTCCTCGGGGTTCACGCCCTGGGCCAGCGCCTCCTCAATCTTGCGCTCCTCCTGAGCCCTAGCGGCCTCGCGCTCGCGCTTCTCCTTGCGCTTCTTGCGGCGACCGGTGGACTCGCGAGAGGCCTCCTCGACGGCGGCACGGGCCTCCTCGAGGACCTTCTCGCGGCTGTACTCCTCGGCCTCGCGCGCCATGCGGCTGTAGTGGTCCTCTTCGCTGTTGTGACCACCCTTGCGCTTCTTGCCCTTGCCCTGCTTATCGGGGTTGGGAAAATCCATGCCGGCAGCGACATTGTTGCTGGCGTTGGTGCGATGGCTGTGCGGGCGGTTCTCGGAGGCGTTGCGGTCGTTGCGACGGCCGCCACGACGATCGTTGTTGCCACCGCGACGGTTGCCGCGCTCGGCCTTGGCCTTGTCCTCGGCGTCCTTCTTCTCCTTGAGCACGGTCTCCTGTGCGGCGATCTGATCGAGCAGCGAACGGAAGCGCGAACCGGAGTCGGATGCGGGAACGGCGCGGCGCTGGGCCTCGCGAGCAGCCTCCTCCTTCTCGCGGGCAAGGCGCTCCTGCTCGGCCTTCTTCTTGGCCTCGGCCTCGGCACGGGCTGCCTCCTCGGCGGCCTGGGCGGCGGCAAACTGGCGGCGCTCCTCCTCGCGTGCCTTCTCGGCGGCGATGCGCTCGCGCTCGGCCTCGGCGGCACGCGCTGCCTCCTCGGCGGCGGCAGCCTCCTCCTCGGCCTGCTTGGCGGCCTCGACTTCCTGGGCGCGGGCCTCGATCACCGAGGCAAGCTGCTTGCGGACCATGGCAACATAAGCGTCCTCCAGGGCGGAGGAAGCAGACTTAGCGGGAATCTTCATTTCGGCGAGGTGACCCATCAGTTCCTTGGAGGTCATGCCGAACTCTTTGGCCAGGGTGGACACACGGACTTTTGCCATATGACTTCACCTACCCTTTCTGGCACCTTGGGTGCCTAGAGACTGAACGAGCGTGGGATGTGCGCCGGAACCTGTCCAGCGCAACCGCGCGCTAGATCAGGTCCTCCGCATCATAGAAGGCGTCGGTGTCGTGGACACCGCAGAAACGGGAACCGGGACGGGCCTGGTTGCGGCACTGGATGCCGTCCTCGGACACGTACTCGCAACGACGGGCGTCGTCATCCTCCTCGTCACCGATCAGGTCGGCGGCAGGCTCCTCGTGAACGGGAACGTTCTTGAGGATGTCGGCGGCAAGGGTCTCGGACTTAATGTCGATGTGCCAGCCGGTCAGGCGTGCGGCCAGGCGGGCGTTCTGGCCCTCCTTGCCGATGGCGAGCGAAAGCTGGTCGTCGGGCACGATGACGCCGGCATAGGCCTTCTCCTCGTCGATAAGGACGCGAGTGACCTTGGCGGGCGACAGGGCGTTGGCGACGTAGACGGCCGGATCGGCATCCCACAGGATGACGTCGACGCGCTCACCGCGCAGCTCACCCACGACGGCGCGCACACGGCTGCCCTTGGGGCCGACGCAGGCGCCCACGGGATCCAGGCGGTCGTCGAGCGAGTGGACGGCGACCTTGGAGCGCTGGCCGGGCTCGCGGGCGATCGACTTGATCTGGACGGTGCCCTCGTAAATCTCGGGCACCTCCTGCTCAAACAGACGACGCATGAGCTCGGGGTGGGTACGCGAGATAACGATCGGCGGACGGCTGTGCTCGCCGCGAACCGGCGGAAGCGTGGAGTTGGGGTCGCGAACGTCAATGATCACGGCCTTGATGTGCTGGTTGTGCAGATAGCGCTCGCCCATGGGGCGCTCGTTGCGCTCGTTCTCGTAGCGGCGCTGATCAAAGTGCGGAAGCTCGGCCTCGACGCCTTCGCGGATCTTGACGATCGTAAAGTCGGGTGTGGACTGCAGTACGGTACCGCTGATGAGGTCGCCGATACGGCCGGAGAACTCCTCGTAGATCTGCTCGCGGGCGGAGTTGCGCACGATGGCGTTGATCTCGGCCTTGGCGTGCTGGGCGGCGATACGGCTGGTGTTCTTGGGGGTGACGTCGATCTCCTCGAACTCGGTGAAGTTGCCCTCCTCGTCCATGGAATCGTCGATCGGCTCCAGGCGGTAGACATAGATCTTGCCGGTGGTGCGGTCGATGGTCACCTTGGCGCCCCACTCAAGATGCAGGATCTCGGCATAGCTCTTGGCGAGCGACTGCTCCAGGCGGTCGATCAGGTAGAGCTGGTCGATGTGCTTCTCCTGGCAAAGCTCCATCAGGGCGGGCATCATGTCGGATGCTGCCATGTTAGTTTCCTTCCTTCGCGGGCTTGAAGTCATAGACGGGCTTCAACTTGCACTTTTTAACATCGGAATAATCGAGGGTGACAGACTCGCCGTCCTCGAGCTCGAGGGTTACGTTGGTCTCGGTCGCGGCGGCAATCTTGCCGGAGTACTTGCGACGGCCCTCGGTGGCGGTGGAGGAAAGCTCGCAGTCCTCGCCCACAAAGCGGGCAAAGTCACGCGGACGGCGCAGCGGGCGCGCCATACCCGGGCTCGACACCTCGAGCGTATAGCTCGAAGAGATGGGGTCGAGTTCCTCGATCACGTCGCCGACCCACTTGGTGTTGGCCGTGACGTCGTTGAGCGACAGGCTCTGACCCTCGGCACCCTCGATACGCACACGCACGCAGGGGGCCTTGGTGGCACCCACGAGCTCAACGTCGACAATATCGACATCGTGCTGGGGAGCGACGGCCTCGAGCGCGTCGATGATCGCCTGCTCGGTCTTGGTCTTGACCATTGCGGCACCTCCATCCATACAAAAAAGAAGCGGGGCCGAAACCCCACTTCTTTCAATTACAACTTCATTTGCAAGCAAACTATACCAATACCTGCGAAAACGTGCAACCATAGCACAAACCCGCAGGTCAGCGTGAGCACAGGTTCTCCACAAGAAATGGATAATTGGGTGTAGTCGCAAGTATCCACATCCAAAAAGAGGGACGACCCAGCCGGATCGCCCCTCGTCTATTGTGCATCAACTATATGCGCAAGGTTTACTTTACCACCAGGTTGACCAGCTTGCCGGGCACGCAGATGGCCTTGACGACCGTCTTGCCCTCGAGCCACTTGGCAACAGCGGCCTCGGCGGCAGCCTGCATCTCCTCGTTGGAGGCATCGCGGGCCACATCGATGCGGCCGCGGACCTTACCGAGCACCTGGACCACGATCTGTACCGTGTCCTCGATGGACTCGGCCAGGTCAAACTCGGGCCAGGAGGCGGTGTAGGCGTTGCCCTCGCAGCCGAGTGCCTCGTGCCACAGCTCGTCGGCCCAGAACGGGCAGATGGGGGCAAGGACGCTCACGATGTCCTTGGCCACGCCGTAGCACAGTGCCTTGTCGCGCGATGCGCCCTCGGTGGCGTTGAGGTAGGCGCTCGCCGCGTTGACGAGCTCCATGACGGCCGAGATCGCGGTGTTAAACTGGCCGCGATCGAAGTCCTCGGTGCACTTGGCGATGGTGCGGTGACGCTCGCGATAGAGCTTCATCGCGGTCTCGTCGAGCACGGACTTGTCGAAGGCAACGTTGGCGTCACCCGACTGGACAAGCTGCCACACGATACGCCAGGCGCGCTTGATAAAGCGGTTGGCACCCTCGACGGCCTTGGGATCCCAGTCAAAGTCCTTCTCGGGCGGGGCGATAAACAGGATCGCCAGACGCATGGTGTCGGCGCCGTAGGGCTCGATAACCGAGCTCGGAGGCACGACGTTGCCCTTGGACTTGGACATGGTGTCGCCGTTCTCGTCCTTGACCATGCCCTGGCACAGCAGGTTGGTAAAGGGCTCGTCCACGCTCAGCAGACCCAGGTCGCGCAGCGCCTTGGTAAAGAAGCGGCTGTAGAGCAGGTGCAAAATGGCGTGCTCGATGCCGCCGATGTAGTTATCGACGGGCATCCAACGGTCTGCCGCCTCGCGGGAGAAGGGCAGCTCGGTGTTGTGCGGGTCGGTATAGCGCAGGTAATACCAACTGGAGCAGGTGAAGGTGTCCATGGTATCGGTCTCGCGCTTGGCCGGGCGGCCGCAGACCGGGCAGGTAGTCTCGTAGAAGTCCTTGCACTCCGCGAGGGTCTCGCCGGCGCCCAGGTCCAGGTTCTCGGGCAGCATCACCGGCAGCTGGTCCTCGGGCACGGGCACAATGCCGCAGTGCTCGCAATGGATGGCCGGGATGGGGTTGCCCCAATAGCGCTGACGGCTGATGAGCCAGTCGCGCAGGCGGAACTCGACCTTGCGACGACCGCAGCCCATGGCCTCGAGGTCGGCCACGATGGCAGCCTCGCCCTCGGAGTGCTTACCGCCGCGCATGCCGGTGTACTTGCCGGACTGGACGAGCGTGCCCTCGGCAGCGTGGGCGCAATCCCAGTCGACGGTCTCGGCATGGAAGGTATCGATGGTCTCGCCACTGGCCTCGACGGCAGCGCGGTCGTCATCGTCCAGGATGATCGGGACGATCGGGAGGTCGTACTTGCGGGCAAACTCAAAGTCGCGCTGGTCGCCGCAGGGAACGGCCATGACGGCGCCGGTGCCGTAATCGGCAACGACATAGTCGGCGACCCACACGGGAACCTTCTCGCCGTTGACGGGGTTAACCACGTAGCGGCCCGTAAAGGCACCGTGCTTCTCGAGGGTGCCCTGGGCACGCTCGACAGCAGAGATATGCTTGGAGTCCTCGACGATCTTGGTAACGGCCTCCTCGTACTCCGTGCCCTCGACGAGCTCGTGCAGACGAGCGTACTCGGGAGCCAGGACAAAGAAGGAGACGCCAAAGAGCGTGTCGGCACGCGTGGTGAAGACGGTGATCTTGCCCTCGTCGCCCTCGATGGGATCGCCGTTGGCATCACACAGGGTAAAGTCGACCTCGGCGCCCTCGGAGCGGCCAATCCAGTTGGCCTGCATCTGCTTAACGCGCTCGGGCCAGCCGGGGAGCTTCTCCAGATCGTCGAGCAGCTCCTGGGAGTACTCGGTAATCTTGTAGTACCACTGCTCAAGGTCGCGCTTCTCGGGCTCGGTGCCGCAGCGCCAGCACTTGCCCTCGGTAACCTGCTCGTTGGCCAGAACGGTCTTGCAGTTGGGGCACCAGTTGACCGGGTTCTTCTTGCGGTAGACCAGGCCCTTTTCCCACATCTTCTCAAAGATCCACTGACCCCAGCGGTAGTAGTCGGGGCTGCAGGTCTTGACCATGCGATCCAGATCGTAGGAGAAGCCCATGCGCTTCATCGTGGCGAGCGCCTGGTCCATGTTCTTATACGTCCAGGCGGCAGCCTGCGTGTTGTGCTTGATGGCGGCGTTCTCGGCGGGCAGGCCAAAGGCATCAAAGCCAATGGGATGCAGCACGTCAAAGCCGCGCATACGGGCCTGACGGGCCATGGCATCGCCGATGGTATAGTTGCGCGCGTGGCCCATGTGCAGGTCGCCCGAAGGATACGGGAACATCTCGAGCACGTACTTCTTGGGCTTGCTGGCGTCGGTGTCGACGGCAAAGAGGTTGGAGTCCTCCCAGGCCTTCATCCACTTGGACTCAATGGCCTGCGCGTCGTAGGCAGGGATCTCGTCCTTATGATCTGTGCAATCGCACATATCAGCTCCTTTAATCTTAGCTGGGGTCGGTCGGCTTGGCTTTGTTCGCTACTGCGGACAGTCCTGCGCAAGACGAAGAGCACATTAAGTGCTCTTCTTTGCGTGCGGAACTTGTAGCGAACAAAGCCAAGCCGACCGACCCTAAGGTTAACTTGACTGATGATAGCAAATACGACAAGCGAGATGCCTGCGACTTGCAGGCATCTCGCTTTATCTTAATAACGTGGTTGGAACTCAACCTTTATGTGCGGCTCTTATCCTATCGATAAGACACAGACTGCTGCGAATCCTTGACGACTACGTCGTGGGCGCCGCCTTCGACGATCGAGGTCGAGCTCACCAGGGTCAGGCGTGCCTTTTTCTGGAGCTCGGGAATCGAGAGGGCACCGCAGTTGCACATCGTGGACTTGATCTTGTAGAGCGTGCCGCCCACGCCGTCCTTAAGGGAGCCGGCGTAGGGAACGTAGGAGTCGACGCCCTCGACGAAGCTGAGCTTTGCGGCGCCGCCCAGGTCGTAGCGCTGCCAGTTGCGGGCACGCGCAGAACCCTCGCCCCAGTACTCCTTCATGTACTGACCGTTGACGTTGACGCGCTCGGTCGGGCTCTCGTCAAAGCGGGCAAAGTAGCGGCCCAGCATCATAAAGTCGGCACCCATGGCAAGGGCGAGCGTCATGTGGTAGTCGTAGACGATACCGCCGTCGGAGCATACGGGCACGTAGACGCCGGTCTCCTCGTAGTACTCGTCGCGAGCGCGGCAGACGTCGATCAGCGCGGTGGCCTGGCCACGGCCGATACCCTTGGTCTCGCGGGTAATGCAGATGGAACCGCCGCCGATACCGACCTTGATAAAGTCGGCACCGCAGTCGGCCAAAAAGCGGAAGCCCTCGGCATCAACGACGTTGCCGGCACCGACCTTGACGTCCTCACCGTAGTTGGCGCGAATCCACTCGATGGTGCGCTTCTGCCACTCGCTGAAGCCCTCGGAAGAGTCGATGCACAGGACATCGGCGCCGGCCTCGATGAGCAGCGGCACGCGCTCGGCATAGTCGCGGGTGTTGATGCCGGCGCCGACCATGTAGCGCTTGTCGCCGTCGAGCAGCTCGTTGGGGTTGGTCTTGTGGCTGTCGTAGTCCTTGCGGAAGACAATGCCCATAAGGTGATCGTTGTCGTCGACGATGGGCAGGGCGTTGAGCTTGTTGTCCCAGATGACGTCGTTGGCAACCTTGAGGCTGATGTTCTTGTCGCCCACGATGAGCTGCTCACGCGGGGTCATGAACTCGGAGACCTTCTTTTGGTGGTCATCGCGGCTGGGGCGATAGTCACGGCTGGTAACGATACCCAGGAGTTTGCCCTTGGGAGTGCCGTCGTCGGTGACCGGCATGGTGGAGTGACCGGTCTTCTCCTTGAGCTCGATGACCTGCTCCATGGTCATGTCGGGGGTCAGCGTGGAATCGGACTGGACAAAGCCGGCCTTGTGATCCTTGACGGCCTTGACCATGGCGGCCTCGGACTCGGGGGTCTGGGAACCGTAAATGAAGGACAGGCCACCCTCGGTAGCGAGCGCGACACCCATGTCGACGCCCGAGACGGACTGCATGATGGCGGAAACCATGGGGATGTTCAGGGTGATTGCCGGCTTCTCGCCGCGCTTAAAGCGGGTCAGCGGCGTCTTAAGAGAGACGTTGTTGGGGATGCACTGCGAGGACGAGTAACCAGGGACCAGCAGATACTCCGAAAACGTGTGGGACTCACCGGGAAAGAACGTAGCCATGTTTCTCCTTTTTCCATGCGACCGGTCGGCTGCAGGCCTCGTAGGACCCAGCCCAACCTTGGGCGCCCAATACTGGGGAAGTATCTTAACGCACTTTGACTGCTACAATGCATGATTTAAGAAGAGCACACGAGGGTTTGACGCAGGCTTTGCGTTTGCCCAGCAAACACTTTAGCGGAGAGACGTGGAGCGTATGGAGTACAAGACGACGGCGCGACTGGTCATTCAGTCGTGCGACAAAGATCTGCCGGGCGTGTTCGGCCACGGCTGCGTCTTACTGCTGCAAGGTATCGCCCGCGAGCACTCGCTCAACCGTGCCGCCAAGAGCATGGGCATGGCATATTCCAAGGCCTGGCGCATTGTAAACGAGGCCGAAGGGCAGCTGGGATGCAAACTCATCGAGCGCGACGGCGCCCGCGGGAGCTCGCTCACCCCCGCCGGCGAGCGAGCCATAGCGGCCTACGAGGAGCTGCAGGCAGAGATCAACGAAGTCATAGCCGCAAGGGCCAACGACCTGATCGGCACCATCAAAGAGTAGCTAATTTGGGACGGGGCTTTTTTAGCTACCCATCCAGAGCATTCTTAACTCATAGCCAAAAATTGACATTGGGTAGCTAAAAAAGCCCCGTCCCAAATTAGCTACTATCGGAGGGCGTTATCGAGGGCGGCGGCTACCGTCAGGGGATCGTCGGTGCCGGCGAAGAGGCGGATGGTGCTCCCCTGCTTGCCACGTGGAGCAGAAAGGCGTGTTATTGCACCGCCGGCGGGCGATGTGCGAAACTCCCCCGGCAAAGCATCGAACAGCTCACCCGCGCTACGCTCGATAAGGCCAAACTCAACTGCCGGGCCAAAGCCATGCTCAAGGATTCCCGTTGCAACCGCATGGTCGGGATGCGAGCTCAACCCGGGATAGCGAACGTTGCGCACCATCTCGTTGGCGACCAGATACTCGGCCAGCGCACGGGCGCGGTCGAAGTGAGCCTGCATGCGGGCATCGAGCGAGTCCAGCCCGCGCTCCAATACACCGGCCTCGTCAGCAGGCAAATCAAGCTTGTCCAGGCCACAGTCCTCAAGCAGGGCATGCGCGCACTCAGCCGCGGCATCCACGCGATGGCGCTTAAGCTGCGAGCGCGCCACCGAAGCGGCAACGAGTTTGCGCGGAGCATCACCGGCACATACGCGGTCGAACGCCTCCAGCGATAACGCAGCGCCCAGCCGCAGCGGATCGCAGCCAAAAGCTGACGCCACGGTGTTATCCACCACGAGCAGCGCATGAGCCTCACGCGCGGCGCGGCCTAATGCGCGCAGATCGGGCACGCGCAGTCCAAACCCGCCAATAGAGTTGACGAACCACCACAGGTGCGGCCCCTCGACCTCAAACGAAGCATCAAAGCCCTCGGATGCAGCAGCAAACGCCGCAACCGACGGTTCCCCCACCATAGCCATGTCGCAGCCATCAAAGCCGCGCACAAAAGCTTTGGCAAAGTCATCCGCAAAGGCCACCAGGCGGTCACCGGGGCGCACAATCCCCAACAGCGCAAGCGCCGCCGGCACATGCGAGGCCGCAACAAGACGCGCCTCACGCGCACCAGCCCTTACAGCCCAGGCCCCTTCTAGCTGCTGCACTTCCACACGGCACCGTCCCTTCATAAGCAAAAACCCACGATGCGGGTGTTCCCCGCATCGTGGGCAACGGCTGCAGTATAGCGCCGATATGCGACGAGTCGCCTAGATGTTGAGCGCATGGTAGGTCACGTTCGCGCCATCGGCGTCAACGGACACGCCATAGGTCGCAGGGTAGCTGCGCGTCGAGAACACGAGCGCACCATCGTTCACAAGCACCTCGACCGACGAGACATCGCCAACAATGCGTACGTTACGGACTCGGCCACATCCTTCATCTTTACCACGAGCACACCTGTCGTTGAAATCGCTTTCACCATGATACCTGTTCGTTCCGGCGTTCTAACGAACGCCGGACTGCTCGACCAGGACCGCCCCTCTTTGTGCAATCTACTCGCTAGGGTTCTAGCCGTGGTATTCGCCGTTGTATTGGATGAGCGTTAGGTCCTCCACGCCATCGAGGGCACGGATGGCGTCGGCATAGGGCATATCCACACCGTCAGAGAGCACCTCGACGGTCATCTCGACCTTGTCGCCGCGCATGGTCTTGGACTTAACGGTGAACCTGGTGCGCCCAAACGCGCGCACGATATCGTCGCCAGCGGTCTGGCCCGTGTAGTGAATGACCATCATGCCTGGAAGGTATAGCCATACTGGGTAAAGTAGCTCACGGCCAAGCCCACCGATGCCAGCAGCGCCGCAACCAGGCCAAAGTCCAGGCCATACAGCGTACCAATGAGCACGACGTAGAGCAGGCGATAATCGAGCACGTTGAGCTGGGCCGACTGGGAGAACAGATGCTCCAGCACCTCAAACAGGACCCAGGCAACGCCCGTCTCTAGGCATTTAATAGGCAGCGTGCGCGTCTGGATGCGGTCGATGGCGGCGCGCAAGGGGTTGACCTTCTTTGCACGGCCAGCATCCCAGCGAGCCTGAATGGTCGAAAGATCGCGCAGCAAGTCGTAGCGCTGAAACCAGCCATAGCGAACGCGAACGATGTCGCTGACGGGCAGGGCATAGCCGGCAGAATCGCCATAGGCAACTGAGAGCCCTGGGAACAGCGCCTTGAGAGCCTCTCCCAGGCCGCCCGCCGTGTGATGGAAGGTATCGGCAACATCGAGCGTCTCAAAGGAGGCATCCCAGCTATCAAAGATGCGGCGCACCAGCACCGCGAGCTCCTCGGCGCACAGCAGGGGAAACGCCGCATCCTCCGCTCCCTGTAAAGCAACCGATCCGGTTGAGCATGCGTCGAACAACGGCGCCAAAAACGGATCTTCCAGTGCGGCAGAGGCAGTGGAAAGGCGCGCGCAGAATCTTTACCTGAACGTCTTCGCGCGCAGCGTAATGGCGGCACAGGTCGTTAGCCACTCGGGCGATAATTCCCTTTCCCGTTTGCTCTGCGGCATCGGCGGCACCCTCAGCGCCCGCGGGCCCGGCTACATACAGCAACTGAACCCGGCGCCCCATGCACGCACGAAAGACCGAGCGGAGCAACTCGATGTCGCCAAAGTTCTCGGTATGCGGCGTGAGGTAGTTAGACAGATAGACCACGCGGTCGAACTCATAGGCCTGATCCAGGTGTTGCAGAAGCTCTTTCCATGAGGCATGGGGCGACGACTCGTCGCGATGTGCATCCGCGGCGGCTACGACCTTAACGTGGTCCCCGGGGAACGCCTTGGCACAAAAGTCATCGTCAACATATGCAGTGTTGCCAACAACCAGCACTTCCATAGCGCACCCCTCCCCTTTATTCCACATTTGCCATAGTCAAACGTTCGTATTGTGCGCCGTCAATGTAGGTCGAAGGCAACTATTAAAACTGTTTTAAGAACATCTTCAGAGGATGTGAGAGTGGCAACCTATTCGACTTAGATTCATCGAGGAAATGCTATTCGGCCTGAAAAGGCACATCGCAATCTGCTGACAGCTCCGCAGGGAGAATGGCAGGCAATGTAAGCGCCCCCATGGGCGAAAGTCCAGTAACAACCATCAAATAGCTCTTTGCATGGGCATATGCCATCGAAATGGCATTTGAAAGAAGGTAGTGACGCGCCTCGTCATCAGGGGAACTCTTAGGTATTTGCGCCGAAACCGAGATGGATACCGTAACGCCAGCGCGCATCTTCTCCTGCGCATCACCATCCCTGTCAACGAGACTGCCAGATACGCACATCTTTAAACTTGCGTGCGCGCCGCTATCGTTTTTCCAAAGGTGAACATCCTGATAGCTGACGTCAACTTTTAAATCCATATTATCCGAGGGCGAATCTTCGATATGAAAATCGGAGTCAACGACGAACAAATTCACGATCTGAATTGGAGCAATAAAATCCCTACTCATGCTGCCAAACCTCCGGAAATCATCTCAAGATTCGCATGCGAGGACGGGCGCTCGCTCCTGAATGACCATTGCTCTCGCACAGAATCGTTGGATGAAAGAAACGGTAGCTCTTTAGAATAGCTAACGGTAACCTTAGGAACGATATTGATACCCAAAGCGAGCTCGAACCTAGCGATCGTCTTCAACGTCATATTGGGCTGAGAATTCAACAGCTTCGAAAGCGACTGAAGGCTCACGCCCATACGCTTTGCCAAATCGCTTTTGCTTAAACCCAAATGCTTCATCTCGCGATGAACAATAAACTCGATATCTAGCGCGTGTTCATAAGCGCGTGTTTCGCTAGTTTCTGTCTCGGCGTAAAAATCAGATAAATCTACTTTATTCATTGTGTTCTCCGTTTCGAAAGCCAAGTATAAAAGTCAACGCTCAGATTCCAGAAGCTGACGCGCTATTACGGCTAATCGCTTGGCCCGCTCGATTTCTTTACTGATATTTCCTGATCCCTGATGTCCTTTAAACCAAAACAATAGAACAATTTTGTCTACGCCCTGACATATGGCATAAATCATCTCTCGATTTGCCCCGTCAAACCCTTTTAGTTCATAGAGACCAATCTTAGAATCGATACGTCGCAGCTTCGAGGTCCCACTCGCAACCTTTAAACCGTAGTCGTAGATTTTTGAAATCTGGTCGATCATTTTACGAGCGACAAATTTCCGTTTAGGGTCTGACATCATCTTCTGAAATTGAGAGTTGTCAGGAGAAGTCGTCAACTCCCAAAACGGTCGGCCCTTGGGGTCTCTATATTCGACAAGTTCATATCCTGCTGCCAAGGGCCACCCCCCTTTCTAGATACACTTAACTTATAAGTTAAGTGTATCTATTTAAATACAAATAACAAGGTATAAACTAGATTCCGCAGCCCCAAATCGATAAACAATCCAGTCGAGTTTGTGCTCAATCCGGAAGTGCGGTGAAAAGCAAAGATCGACCGACCGGACTCCGGTTTTGAGCTTCGGCGACCTGCAGTTTTACTGGAAAATGCGGGGGGGGGTGCTCGGCGGTTTCCGATTATCCCTGCACTTCCGAAATACGCGATGAAACCCGCCGACCTAAAGCGGAAACGTGACAAATATCCTTTAGAAAACAGCCCCTTAAAACGCGAAAACCGCCTTTCGGCGGTTCCCACGGACCAAGCCGGACGTACCGTCGCAAGGCCTCATCACAATTCACACTCTAAGGAAATACACAGACCCGGTCAATCCTCGGCAAAGAATCCGTTGCAAATTAGGGCCAGGGAAAAGAGTGTCAGTAAAGTTACATGCGAGCAGAAAATCACACGCAATTTCGCCTTTTCTCAATTGAGATGTAAGTTTTGACAGGCCGAATCTTACATTCAAACAAATAGGGGCCGACGTATCAGCCCACTTCAGGTGTCGCCCGAAAGCCTCCGCTGCAATTGGGTTAATTCCAATCGACATCAATTGTTGCCCACGGTCGCGTCATCCAGCAGAAACCGCGCATACTCGACCACCCCATTGCCGGAATGACGTTTAGCCGGCTCGTCACTCATCGCATGCGTGAAAAAAGGGCAACACTCTCCAACAGAAAGCGTCACCCTTAAAGCTCCCGCAGAGCTTTTGTATTACAAGACAATATCCTACACCATCTCAATGAGATGAAAGGACACATCTAGGCCTGTCCGGTAAAAGCGTAGGCAGGCCACGAATGAACGAGACGACAGCAGGACTAGCGGTCGCCGCAATCAAAAGAGCCCAAATAATGCAGCACGCCCTTCGCTCGCGGAGCATTGGGGTCATCACCCAAGAAATTGACGCAATAAGAAGGAGATCCAACGTAAACATGAGTCTTACCGGTCTCGCAACAGAACAGAATGTCGTCAGCGCTGTTTTGCGTCAGAGTGTTGTAATTCGAGTAATACTCAAGCTCGTCTGACGGGGCCTCTCCCACAACGATCA
Organism: Collinsella sp. LCP19S3_B11; assembly: GCF_052121915.1. Taxonomy (NCBI): domain Bacteria; kingdom Bacillati; phylum Actinomycetota; class Coriobacteriia; order Coriobacteriales; family Coriobacteriaceae; genus Collinsella; species Collinsella sp. LCP19S3_B11. The sequence goes on along the minus strand of NZ_JBQKDI010000002.1, from coordinate 148,789 downwards.
ACCGAGGCTCCAACTTATCTAGCCATGTCTTAGGAACGCGACCAGACTTCCGTCCATGATGCGGTGCAAAAAGAATGTCCACAGGCGAAAGTGAGATGTCGTCTTCAATCGCCACCATGTAGTCATTTTCCATGTCACCAAGCCAAAGCGCACGGACCCCTTCCTCAAGAGAGTAGACAATCGCAGGACTAATATTATTGGGATTATCAGAGCTTTCGGCATCCCGCAAAGCATCCTGGAAGGTCTCATTATTCACATCGGGCCAGAGGACGCTAATCCCAGCAGAGCCGCGCTCACCATCAGAAACGTTCATCCATTTACGCTTACACCCCTTGTATATTTTGTAGGCGCACGACGACCCCTTCAGATCTTTATACTTTTTAAAACTCTCTGACTCCGTGGACTTAGAGACATCATTGTCAACGTAATAAAAATTCGGAATGAGCTTAAGCTCATCAAGATACTCAATACCCTGAATATGATCTTGGTCCGGATGTGTGCTAATAAAACGCACGATACACTTATTACCTGCAAGGTTTTTAATCTCATCAAGGATTTCCGACTTACGCTCATCGGTAATATTGCAGTCAATTATGCTGAAGTTGTCAGTATTGTGATTGATGTAAAACATGTCACCGTTGCCAACGGACAGAGACTTAATCTCACTCATGATTATCACGTTCCTCAAGATTGAAGTTGATCCGCTTTTCTACATACCGTTCCTGCTTGATCCAGGAGGCAATAAATAAGGCGATAAAAGAGCACAGAGCCGCCGGAAGCCGATGAGATTCCGGCAACAATGATGCAAACAGAATAATGACGAGCAGGACACCGGCCCCCGCCAGGCTGCGATACATGTTTGAAATCATCAAGAGCTGCTCGACCTTTGGATCGCGTTTCTGAGCATATGCAAAGGCAGAATAGTCACGCTTTTCGGTCGGTTTCAGCTTGCGGGCCAACGGCTCAATACAGAGAGAGCCAATCCGCGACGCAATGAGACCGAGGACATAACTCAGTACAAATAGTGCCAGCCAGTTGGAGCAGTCAATACAACTGCCCAACGGCATCTGGCTGACGGAATATGTTACAAGTGCGCCCGGAATGAGTACATTGAACAGATCGTACGCAGAGATTTTCCCAAGAAGATTATCTAGATAGTTATTGGCCAAAAATTACGCACCTCCAAGAATCCAAGAGCCATCCCTCGAATTTTTACGGACTAACCCGCCCAGCCACACAAGTGACAGGTTCTTGAAGAAAAGCTATTTGGAAATGATTTGAGCATACGGGGGCGCATACTGCTGTTGATCTATAAGCGCACGCGCCCCCAAAGAATCTTAGTGGACCATCAACATGGCCTCGATTTTGACAGCTATCCCATCCAGCTCCTTTCGAACAATTAAGTTGTAGTGGGGAAACGACGTTTCACGTTAAATTAATTGTAGCCGCAAACGCAATCTATATCCTGTATTGTTTTTTGAAGCTGAACACAATATGTTGTGTTTTAGCAGGTAGATACGATTAAAGTTTTTGCAGTATAAATCAACAGCAATAAGTGAGCCGTCTAATCCACCCTAGAGGCAGCTTCGCTGACCAGCATAAATTCAAACTAGGTCCCACGTATTTGCACACGGCGAAAACCCATACATATCGAATACCTGTTCGAAATTAACAAAAGATTTTGCTTGACCAACATGTTGGGCGACCCCCTATTGCCCCACTGCCCGTCATAATCAAACAGGGCACGAGTTACGCCACAAAACTCATCATGATTAAACGTCGGCCTCCGCCTCTTACGCCGAACACTTAATCACCCCTCCCCGTCCATGACCTTCCAACTCACGGGCTCAATGCCCGGAAGAGACGTTAGGCAAGAGGGGCAGGCAACCTGATAGTTCCCGTTATTTGTCCTGCGCTGCATAGAAGCGGAGACATATACCGCTTTGCGGGCGCGAGTGACGCCGACGTACAGCAGGCCTATTTCCTCAATAAGCCCATCTGGCATTTTCTTCGCATCAGCAATCTGGCAACCTCGCGCAGAACGTAAGCATATACCAGCATTTTCACAACGAGAGCAAATCCCTCCAGGCCAATCGAAACGCGTAACGCCCGGAATGAAAACAGTGTCCCACTCGAGCCCCTTAGCGGAGTGAATGGTCATGATCGAGATGTCTGCATCAAGGTAATCGGAGAAACGCCGCAGGGAGCCCTCGGAAAAGATGCTAACGATATAGTCGAAGCGCTCAGATGGATCCATCGCGACGCAGTCAGTTTTAAGGTGTTTCCGCAGCGCCCCAAGAAGCATGGCATAGGACCGCCCATACTCGAATCTCCTGGAGCCAGTCAGCAGTTCATTAGAGACGGAGTCAATTATTTTGTCCGCAGCAGACAGACTGACGCCCTTTTCTCCAGACGCTGCATCGGTAATCCTGGATAAAGCAAACACATTGAATTCAATGAACTCTGGGGCTGTATCAGAGAAAAGCCCGTTGAAGTATGGCATCTCCTCCTTAACCAATTCGTTCATAATGAGATCGGCAAGGGCACCACGCTTACGAACAAGAATCGCGATCTTCCCGCCACCGACTTGGATGAGCGCCGTAACCTTGGAAACAATGGCTGTCGCTTCGTCCTGCTGTGCAGCGCCAACAAATATGGGAAGTCGGGGCGTACCGCCGACAATGGCACCCTTCATGTGGGAGCGAATCGCAGCACCGAGCTCTCCAACGATAGATCCCCCAGAAAACCTATGATTATGTTCGAGCTCCAGCGGCGATAGACACAGGTCGGTAGTGGCCTTTGCCTTTAAGCCTTCCATTGCGCCAATAAAACCATAGACACGCTGAATAGGGTCACCGAACATGCAGATTCCTGATTTATCAGAAACCAAGCCATTTAGAAAGATATAACACAACGCATTCGTGTCCTGCGCCTCGTCGACGAGCACGACAGGGTACGCTGACGACAGATAGGACCTTAACTTGGGAAAATGAGAGAGCAATTCAATTGCAAGGGAAATCATTCCAGAATATGGCAAGAGACCGTTCGGCACGAACCGATCCCTGATGATCCTATTAAAGGAAAACATCACGCGCCTCAAGTCCATGTCCTGACCGTTTCTCATAAAGCGGAGGAAGTCGTCAACGGCATTCTTTTCATTCCAGGTCAGCCTGACACCTCGCAAAACCAGCTCGTTAACGGCGCCGTTGTCATCAACCATAGAAAGCTCGTCAACGTTTACTGGGAGCGAGAGCGATCTCCAGTATCTGCGCAGCAGAGCCCAAGCAAAGCCGTGGAAGTTAGTCGCCATGACGCTGTCCTCAAAACGCTTGGCCACGGGACCAGGAAGCGCCGACATAGTGGCGCTTAAATCCGTACGCATTCTCCGCGCGGCAGCGACGCTGAAGGTTAGGGACAAAATCCTTTTTGGCGGCTGGACTTCCCCAGATGCCAGCAACCAGCAAGCTCGCCCAGTCATCACTGTGGTTTTCCCGTATCCTGCCGGGGCCTCTACGAATACCCTCTTCGATGGCGCAAAAATCGCAGAGCACTGTGATGTATCTCCGCCACAGCGCACCTCAATCGCAGCTCTAACACTATCCCGTAAGTCAGCCTGACTCATCACCATTAAAGCCCCACGGCCTTACAAATAATAGTTTTATAACATGCGGGAACGCCATCGGCACCAAAAACCTCCGCGAGGGCAACGCCAGACCCAACGCCCTTGTTCGATGAAAGCCATGCATACATAAGCGCACGCGATTCGGGTGTGTCGGCGAATAGTCCGTCAAACTCCGATCCCTGGAAATCATACTCAGGGCCCGTCAAGCTAACACCGTAGACAGCGCAGGCATTTTTCAATGCTTTGCTATTGCCCTTGATGGAAGTTGCCCTCTGACGATCCGTCGCCTCAAGAAGTGTAATAAACGAGCTTTGGTTCCTATTAACGAAAATAGTTTCGATGACCTCAGCTTCAAAATCCCGTTCAGTTGTCGTTATGTGGTCTCCAGAAGTTTCTAGCGAATCGTTATCTCTATCGACAATGGAATAATTTGGAATCTCAAACTTGTTCAGAAGTTCACAGAGCGGCTCGACGTTCTTTTTCCCGCCAGCCCTGATAGGCACAACTCCATAATCATCCAGATCCATCCCAAGGTTGCGTGCAAAGACCGGAATGGCCCCAGACTCTGTCTGCCCTTCAAAAGCCAATACCGACCGCGCGAAAAAAGCCTCTCGTATTGACTCAAAGTTCAGCATAAGATGCTTTTCAACCTTGTCAGAAAGGTTAATATCCTTGCCGCACATGACCCTTGGAGAATCTTCGCCCTGTCCAAATCGCACAATGTTCTTATAGCCGCGAGCAAGAATGTTTGGCGAATGCGTCACCATGATCAGCTGAGCTTTGATTGAATCAATCCCGAAATACTCCTTTAGAAGGGCGTTAAACTTGGTGTCCTCCCCTTCGCAAATCCTATGTAAGCTCTTCGAGAGCCGTCTTTGCATATACGGATGAAGATGAGCTTCGGGTTCGTCATAAGCCAGCACGGCATGCAGCACGTGCTTGTCATCGCCATCCGAGCAGAGGCTCTCTTGAAGGCGTTTAGGCGAAAGTCGCATAATGCTCTCGATTATCGAAAGCGAGGCAATGGCGAGGTACTGCAAGCCTACCCCCGCCTTTTTAAAATGAACGCCTCTCTTATCAAGCAAGGTAACCAAACTTCCAAGCGTTCCGCTATCCGATGAGTCGACGCCCGTCCTCACACCATATGATGACAAGATGGGTACGTCACCGACAATCGCACCGAGATCTTCAAGCAGACCTTCGAGCTCATTCCCGTCTAGAAAGTCAAAGACCTCTTTGCCCTCCTTATCCAGGTAAAGAGAGATACCTTTGGAGAGAACTTTACCGACGCCGCGCGTACCGTCAAACGCCAAGTCTCCCCTATTGAAAGATGCAGTAGAGTACCTGAACATATGAACGGATCTCATAAAAGAAGGGGGGATCTTTTCCCCGCTTTCCTCGGCCACAAACTCTATTCGAGAATCCGGATCGTCAGCAAAGGCGCAGACGGTAATGGTGTTTCCGGTCGCAGGATCGATGTCGATCCCCGATATTCCGATCTCGCCCTCGTCCATCTTTAAAGTTACTACAGCACCTGATCGCCTTTCGGTGTCTGCGAAATCTTCTTCGCTGATCATCGCTTGGTTGAAGATTGTATTGAGCAAGTCGAGCACATTCGTTTTGCCGAGATTGTTCTCGCCGACAATATAGGTCACGTCCTCGTCAAAACTAATCGCAACACCATCGAGATTCCGATAGTTCTCAATCTTCAGTTTAGAGATCCTCATGCAGCCTCCCGACCGTTAGGGTTTATGGCTACCAATAATCTAGCACGCCTCGTGTTTTACCGAGTGTGAGGCGCAACCGCTTCGAGTTGCTTCTAAATCGCAATAGCAATCCTAAGAAGGTTATTTGCACGCAAGGCCCCGTCTCTTATGAACACCAATCCCCAGTCTGCTCCCTCCCCCTCCCCAACAACCCCCAGAAAGTTCGCTGATGTTGACTGGGGTTCCCGTAAAATAAACCGAAACAAAATATGCGCGGAGTGCTGGCCTGGAGCTGCCTTCGGACCCTATTGGCTGCTCACCGAGAGGCTCCGCTATGAAACGACCCCTTTACTACCTGCTCTGCGCGATCGCGTGCACGTCCATGGTCGGCGCGACGATGCCCATGGAGGCCATTGCGGAAGCCATCCAGCCTCCAGCAACAGCCGAGCAGCAGACGCAAGCCGACGCCACGAACAGCGACACAGACAAGGTGGAAACCGGCACCAACACAAATGCGACAGCAGATACCGTAGAGGACAGCACCGCAACATCCACCGGCACCAGCGCAGTCAACACGGAAAGCGCTGGCGGCACCACCGCCGCTAACGCCGCAGACGCCGCCACCCCCGACACCACCGCCGCAACCGACACGGCCACCACAGCCCCCGCCCCATCCCTTCGCGCCCAGACCACCCCCACGCCCGCCGCGATCCCCGCCACGTCACAAACCGGCTACGCCCACTCCGTCACCGCAACCCAAAACGGCGTCACCTTCAACGTCTCGTGGAACGACGCCCCCGCGGGCACTGCGACGACCTTCCACGTAACCCAAGCCAACGGCTCGTCCCAGGCCAAGGCGCGCATGGACGTGCCCACCTACTGGGACGGCGGTAGCCATGAGAGCGTCTGCGACCCGTCGCGCCAGGCATGGTCCAGCTACTACAGCCTGGGCACCACAGGCCACGACTTTACCTTTGACTTCACGGCGTCGGGCACGTACCGCATCTACTTCTACTTTATGGACAACGACAGAAACGACCCCCAAAACGACAAGGGGATCTACTACCTGCGCACCACGGCGGAGGTAACCGTAAACGACGCCGCCCGCCCAAGCGTCACGCAGATCGTCAACGACGCCGTGGACCTGTGCAGGCAAGAGACAAACGGCTCGGAATAGGACATGGCGCTGTGGCTCCACGACTGGACGCTCGACCAGCTGGAGTACGACCACAGTCTCAACTGGTGCTCGGCCGAAAGCGGCCTCACGCACCACCAGGGCACCTGCGAGAGCTACCAGCGCATCTACTCCAAGCTCCTTGACGCTGCAGGCATCGCCAACGGGCGCATCACCGGCAACGGCCACACCTGGAACGCCGTAAAGATCGACGGCAAATGGTGCCAGATGGACCTAACCTGGGACGACACCAGCGACAACTGGTACGGAGACCTGGAGCAACGCCTTACCGTTGCGCGTGCGGCCTACTCCGGCCACCCGTGCTTTTGCTCGATGAATGCACATCGGCCCTCGACCCCAAGACCGAGCGAGAAATGCTGGACCGCATGCGAAATCTCGGCCGTACCGTCATCATCGTCACTCATCGATCTGCTGCGTTGGAGGTTTGTGGTCGAGTTGTAAGCCTTTAACCTAAATGAAGAGTGAGCCGCTGCGGTCGTTTTCGACAGCACTCTCGCAATACTCATTAATTTGAGAGACACAAGGTGGCTCAATCCCGCACGATGGTATTTGACAGATAGCCGAATATATGGGTTGTAAATCAAGCCCCGAAAGGAGGTAAAGATATGGACGAGACGACTCAGCACTATTTGAACTCGCTGCGTGCAATTGCGTTTCCAAATGGCCAGGCCTTTGTTGAGCGCAGGGACATACCATTGGCAAAACAACTTATAGACCTTGGATTGGCCAAAAATCGAATCGAGTATGCTGACTGCAGCGGAAACTGCTGGATTTGGATGAACATATCGGCAAGAAGGCCCTAAGTCGTGATGCAAATTGCTCAAGACTAAATAAATAGTGGCTCGCCGGGTTTCCCGACGAGCCACTAAGCTGCTAGAGCGTCTTGAGATACTCCCCCAGCTCTTCCTCCCAGTCGGGCATATGGAAGCCGACGGACTCGAGCCTGGACAGGTCGAGCGCGGAGTGGACCGGGCGCGGGGCGACGGGGCCGGCGGCGCTCGCGTAGTAGTCGGCGGTCGATACCGGCACGACCTTCTCGCCGTTGCCGTTGGCTGCCTCGAAGACGGCGCGGGCGATGTCCGCCCAGGACTTGACGGCGCCGGAGCCGGTGCAGTTATAGGTCCCGTAGGGGGCGTGCGAGCCCAGCACGTGGAAGATGGCCTCGGCCATGTCGCGCGTGAAGGTCAGGCGGCCAAGCTGGTCGTCTACTACGGTGACCTTGTCCAGTTTGTCATCCGGGTCGGCGACGCGGTCAGACAGGCCCTTCATGGTCTTCACGAAGTTGTGGCCCTCGCCGATGACCCAGCTGGAGCGCATGATGTAGTGGCGCGGGCACCCTGCCACGGCGATGTCGCCGGCGGCCTTGGTCTGGCCGTAGACGGAAAGCGGGCTGAGGGGCTCCCACTCGGTATGCGCCTCGGCGGCGCCGTCGAAGACGTAGTCGCTGGACACGTGGACGAGGGTGATCCCGTGCCCGGCGCAGGTGCGGGCCAGAAGCGCCGGCCCGGTCGCGTTGGCCTTCCAGGCGGTCGCGCGGCCCTCGGGGGTCTCCGCTTTATCCACGGCGGTGTAGGCGCCGCAGTTGATGACCGTGCCGTAGAGCGACCAGTCGTACTGAGCGTAGGACTCCGGGTCGGACATGTCGAAGGTGTCGATGTCGCAGAAGTCGAAGTCCTTGGCGATGCCGCGCTCCTCGGCGAGCGCACGCACCGCGCAGCCCAGCTGGCCGTTGCAGCCGGTGACCAGCGTCCTCCTGGGCGCCATGGGGACGACGTCTTTCAGCATCGGATGTTTCAGGTCGGCCTCGGAGAGGGTGGCCTGATCCAGCGGGATCGGCCACTCGATGGCGAGCTCGGGATCGGCGAGGTTCACAAAGGTGTAGGTCCTCTTGAGCTCCAGCGACCAGTGGGCGTCCACCAGGTAGGTGTAGGCGGTGCCGTCCTCGAGCGCCTGGAAGGAGTTGCCCACGCCGCGCGGGACGTAGATGGCCCTGGACGGGTCGAGCGTACAGGTGAAAACCTTGCCGTAGGTGGCGCTGCCCTCGCGCAGGTCCACCCAGGCGCCGAAGACCGAGCCGCGGGCCACGGAGATGAACTTGTCCCAGGGCTCCGCGTGGATGCCGCGAGTGACGCCCCTCTTCTCGTTGTAGGAGATGTTGTTCTGGACGAAGCGGAGGTCGGGGATGCCCAGAGCGGTCATCTTGGCGCGCTGCCAGTTCTCCTTGAACCAGCCGCGCGAGTCGCCGTGGACGGCCAGGTCGACGAGCTTGAGGCCCTCGATGCCGGTCTCGGCGACGGAGAGGTCCTTCTCGAATGCGATGTCTGCCATGTTGGTCTCTCCCCTCCTACTGGCCCTGCGCGCGGTAGCGGGCCTCGGTGGCCTCCTTGGCCGGGCGCCACCAGGACTCGTTGGCGACGTACCAGTCGATCGTCTGCTTCAGGCCCTCGGCGAAGTCGGTGTGGGCCGGCCTCCAGCCGAGCTCGCGCTGGAGCTTCGTGCTATCGATTGCGTACCGGCGGTCGTGGCCGGGGCGGTCGGCGACCCAGTCGAAGTCGTCCGGATCCTTTCCCATCGCCTCCAGGATCATGCGCAGGACGGTGATGTTGTTCTTCTCGCCGTCGGCCCCGATGAGGTAGGTCTCCCCCATGCGGCCCTTTGTGAGGATGTCCCAGACGGCGCTGGAGTGGTCCTCGGTGTGGATCCAGTCGCGGACGTTCTCGCCGCGGCCGTAGAGCTTGGGGCGCACGCCGTCGACGATGTTGGTGATCTGCCTGGGGATGAACTTCTCCACGTGCTGGTAGGGGCCGTAGTTGTTGGAGCAGTTGGAGATCGTGGTGCGAAGGCCGTAGGTGCGGGTCCAGGCGCGCACGAGCATGTCGGAGCTCGCCTTGGTGCTCGAGTACGGGCTGCTCGGGTGATACGGCGTCTCCTCGGTGAACTTGGCGGGGTCGTCGAGCGCCAGGTCGCCGTAGACCTCGTCGGTGGAGACGTGGTGGTAGCGGACGCCGTACTTGCGGACGGCCTCCAGCAGGCGGAAGGTGCCCTCGACGTTGGTGCGCAGGAAGGGCTCGGGGTCGGCGATGGAGTTGTCGTTGTGGCTCTCGGCGGCGTAGTGCACGATGGCGTCGTGGCCCGGGACGATCTTCTCGAGAAGCTCGGCATCGCAGATGTCGCCCACGACGAGCTCCACGCGGTCGGAGGGCAGCCCGGCGATGTTATCGGGGTTGCCGGCGTAGGTCAGCTTGTCCAGGACGGTCACGTGCACCCCGGGGTGGTTGTCGACCACGTAGTGCACGAAGTTGCTGCCGATGAAGCCGCAGCCGCCCGTGACGATAATATTTTTCGGGGAGAAGGTCTCCTCTGCCATGTTCGTATCTCCTCAGTTCCTAGTACTCGCGCGGGCTGTTGACGATCTCGCCGGCGGCGACCTTCTTCAGGTGCCGGCCGTAGACCGACTTGCCGTAGGCCTCGGCGGCCTCCTTGAGCCCCTCGGTGGTGATCCAGCCGTTCTCCCAGGCGATCTCCTCGGGCACGGACACGGGCAGGTCCTGGGAGTGCTCCACGGCGCGGACGAACTCCGCGGCCTCGTGCAGGCTCTCCATGGTGCCGGTGTCCAGCCACGCGTAGCCGCGGCCGAGGGTGACGACGGACAGCGTCCCCTCCCCCAGGTACATCCGGTTGAGGTCGGTGATCTCCAGCTCGCCGCGCGCGGACGGCTTGACCTCATGCGCCTTGGCGGCCACGTCGCCCGGGTAGAAGTACAGGCCGGTGACGGCGTAGGAGCTCTTGGGGCGCTCGGGCTTCTCCTCGATGGAGACGGCCCTCCCCTGCGCATCGAACTCCACGACGCCGAAGCGCTCGGGGTCGTCCACGTGATAGCCGAAGACGGTGGCGCGGCCCGACTGCGCATTCTCGACGGCCTTCTTCAGGTGGCGCGACAGGCCGTTGCCGTAGAAGATGTTGTCGCCGAGCACCAGGGCGCACGGCTCGCCGTTAATGAACTCCTCGCCGATGGTGAATGCCTGGGCCAGACCGTCAGGGCTCGGCTGTTCGGCGTAGGAGAGGTTCACGCCGTAGCGCGAGCCGTCCCCGAGCAGGCGCTCGAAGTTGGGCAGGTCGGTCGGCGTGGAGATGACCAGGATGTCCCGGATGCCCGCCAGCATGAGGGTGGACAGCGGGTAGTAGATCATGGGCTTGTCGTAGACCGGCAGCAGCTGCTTGGAGGTCACGAGCGTGAGCGGGTACAGGCGGGTGCCGGACCCGCCGGCGAGGATGATGCCTTTCATATATTCCGAAATACCTTCCCAACAGTATTCAGACAACAGTGCTAACAATAGATTTTTGGAATCTTCAGCCTTTACATGCCACGATTACATTGCTCTTAGGTCCTACTAGCCCTCTGCATATAAGGCATCAAAATCCGAGCATCATTTATCTTCCCCATATATTCTGAAATTTGAGGCACTTCGTAGGCGCGCACAAACCTTGGAGACAGAATAACGTGTCGGCAAACCCTTTCTGAGAAATGCTCAGCGGCAAGCTCATTGGTTAGCCTTCATTTTCGAGATTAGGTCAAATACAACACTGCGCTTTAAAATCCCAACCACCATAAGAGCAAGAATGCATGCGTATCGCACAGGGGCATAAAAATACGTGAAGGATACCCCTATGCTCAAAATGAGGACGGCCAACGATATTCCGACCACCAAACACATATCGAACGGAATCTCCCTATCTCGTGTCTCTTTAGAAATATGCTTCATCGCCAAATAATGAAATATGGAAAGAGCAATATAGCAAGCTAGGGTGGTATATCCAGCGGCAACAAAACCGAATACCGGAATTAGCAGAAGATTGAGTCCAATATTAAGAAATGCAGCAGTAATTGACGCAAGCATGATTAAGCCGCTGCGTTCGTAATACAGTTCGTAATTCGAGAACAACGTGTATAAAAAGACGAAATAGACGCCCGCCGAAACAGCTGGCATTACCCAAACGCCTTCCATATATTTCTTCGACCCAAGTAGTTGAATAACTTCAGGGCCAAATAGAGCCGGCAAAAGTGAACAGCCGCCGACAAAAACAAGCAGTGCAGCGGATACGGTCTTGATAGCCCCATAGTCGCGAGCAGACATACTCTGATAAAACCAGGGAATATAGGAGCCATTTATGCTTGAAATAAGCATATTGAGAATTCCGGCGATATTATAAGACACGCTATAAAAAGCTGTAAAACCAGCACCACATATATTCGAAATTATAATACGATCAGAAGATTCAAGAACTGACATGGAAAGATAGTGCGGAATGAGGGGCAAATCAAGCCTAAGAGCAAATCGCCAGTACTCAAAGCAAACAAACTTTCGACTTTTTCGAAGAATTGAGATATAGATACAAAGACCGACAACAACATTGATGAGAACCAACGACGCAATTCGCGCGATGACCTTATCGTTACAAAATATAACAGCAGCGACGCCAAGCACAGAAGACAGAAAGGCTGACCCGAGAGTTATTAAAGTAAGTTTTCGATAGCGATAGAAGAAACGTTCTTTTACGCCCCAGAGAGACAGTGCCTGGTAAAAGAAGTACTGTAGAAACATAAGAAGAAACAAAGGGGTGTTAAGCCCAGAAACAGCATTAATCCAATTACGTAGCGACAAATAGAGCAAGAACAGCACTGCTGTACACACATTAGAGAGGCCAAGCATCGAAGTTGTATAGCCATCTCGATCAGTCTCATACCTAACAAGGCCATTATTGAAAACCTGATAATTGAGATTCAGTGTCGCGAAAATGACAAGTACGCTATCCCAAGATTGGTATAGAGCATAAATACCATATTGCTCCGTTGACATAAGCCTAGTGAAAATGGGCACCGTGATAAATGAAATGCCCTTCTGTACAAAGCTGCAAACTGTAAACCATAGCGACGCCTTAATAGGTGCGCTAAGTTCCCCGTACTTCTCTTTTATCTTGGACAGAACAATAGGCATGCCCTAATAGTCAACTCCTCAACTAGAGCAGGAATCAATCTCTTATCCTGCTTGCAAGCAATTAATAAAGGGAAGAACCAGCGCGCGGCTTTCTTGGAGTGGCAATTCATAAATTGCTAATTGTATGGTCCTTCACCGAACGTTATTTGCAATCGACCCTAATCGTAAAATATGGGAAAAACAATCAAAAAAGCAAAGCAGCCACTGGAAGAGCGCTACGAGCCGAATCCTTTACTCAGCTTATTGGAATAGTGTACAGATCTTACGCATCAGTCGCGTGGGGACAGTCAGGCATCGCGCAAAGAAATGCCCCGCGCGGTAGCCCAACTTCGAAATTAGCTTCCACTCCATGTCCAGCTCGCGACGGACTGCTGGTTCCATCCAGGTCATCGAGAAATGATGGATGCTCACGGTATTGGGAGTTAGCACCGTTTCACCCGTAAGCTGCGATTGCGGAGAAAACCAATCCTCTGGATATACTTCAATATCCTCGAATGATTGACGCGTGGCGCTCGAAACATCCAAACCATGTCGCCTGAGTACGTCGGTTTGATACGCAGGACAAGCAAGAAGGTTTAATGTGCCATCTTCTCTAACAAAATCAAGAGTTTCATATAGGTTAAGTATCTCGATTAAGACAGGATGCGAAGCAATCGCGCCAAAACCCAAGCCAAACGCAACAGAATTATCAAAGGCTACGTTATTGTCGGCCATTCCATTGCGATTTTCCCAACCACAAAATAAGCCGCAATCCAAGAGCTCATCAGGGGAACGAACCAGCTCAACATCCGTATCAAAATACAGGCCGCCAAATTGATTGACGACATCGACCCTCGCATAATCGGAAACAAATGCCCACTTCTTGTGATCGTAAGCGTCGCTCATGTATTTATTTTTCCTGACATCATAGTTAGTCTCGTCCCAACGTTTTATTTCGTAATCAGGACAGAACTTCTTCCAGGATTCTATACAGGCACGCTCCTTCTCACCTAAAGGAACACCGCCAAACCAGCAATAATGAATGATTTTAGGAATCATGGAGATCCACTTTCTATATATAGGGGAGATAGGGATCAATATTCGAAGGGTCGGTATCGGTGTTAATAATTGATACTTTGATCCTCCGTAAAGCCAGGCGCATCGCTTTATAAGAGGGAAAACTAGAATGCAGCCCAGAGGGAACCCCTGAAGATCCAGTAGATTCCTCAAGTGTGGCAAACCAGTCAGGACCAATTTGAACCGATGAATCCAAACTTCCGTTGGCCGGTATGCGCATTTTACGACCTTGTAGATGTGCGTAGATATACGACTGCACCTTGGAGACTCCGCTTGATTGATAGAAGCCATGTATACCAGACGCATCAACCCAAAGTGCCTTCGGAGTCTGATTCTGGACTATCCACCTTCGAACGTTAGGATCATAGTATTCGCGTCGAAGTTCAAAATACTTCGTTGAAGCGTTAAAAGACAGGTCATCCTCGTATACAGACGCACCCTGTTCGATGAAAAGCGTATGAATGTTGCGCGCCCACAGCATCTCATCGAAAGCAAATGACTCCAAATGAGAAAAAGCCATACGATACATGCTTTCGCCATCACAGTCGCGTGACATAAAGAGCCTATTTACTTCAGGGACATTGCGGTAAATCGTTAGGTGGCCAGCAGCGAACAATTTGTCGTACCCAGAATCAAGCAACGGCTCAAGATATTGATCCAATTGTCCGAACACCAAGTCACAATCGCAGTGAGCCCAATACTCATATTCCTTTAATTTATCCTCAAGAACATACCCAAGTGCTGGCTTAAAATCGCAAATCTTATAAGGTCTATTAAGGGCAAGAGGAAAGTCGAACTTCGACTGGACGTATGCTTGAAATTCGGGGAATGTCATAGATACGATCTCAACATTCCCGGGAACCTCGGGTATCGTTTGATCAGTTATCAGAAGCCAATCATAATTCGGATTAGCTTCACACGAACGCAAAAATAAGCTGAAGTAATTCCGTAAAGGACCAAACCAAGGCAAAATAAAAACGCAACGTTTCACCGTGGCACCTTCTCCTCTCTAGCAGAAGACGCAATAAAACCTATAGCTAACGAAAAGAAAAGCAGGTAGCACATGTCAACTTTTAAGGTAGCGTTGTACCAGATCGAAATAACCGTGCAGATGACAAGCGCAAAACCACAAGTTAGATAAGGAAGCAGGTCTCGGTTAACCTTGCGACGCAGGTTTAAAAGACATAAACCAATAACCAAAAAGAAGCCAAGATAGCATGCAAAGCCAAGGTAACCACATTCCAGAAAAACCCACTGATGTGTGAACCAGCGATAGTTTAAGTAGCCATAAAGGGCGTAGTATGGGCCAACAAGAAAGGAAAAGGTGGACGTTTCTCCATTACCAAAACCTACACCAAGTAGATTATGTATCGCATCATGTTTAAAAAATAAAGATTGGATAATCGGAAAAGACCCAATCCTTGGAAGCATATATCCCGATTCATAGCTCGTCATCAGGTAATCTTCCATTTTGTCTATGGAACTCATGACGTCGAACATCGCTGGATACATACTCTTCAGTATGGTTAAGCCGATCCAGCCCGCAGCAACGACGACAAAAACAGCAACCGTCAACCTAAAACTTGTTTTGCTCAATAGAATGCTAACGCAAGCAATGATTATGAAATATACAAAGGTGATTTTTTCCTCAGCGATTGCTGCAATTACAAGCGAGGAAATGAGGGCAAAGCCCAACTTTCCAAGGCTAGTCTTGCCAGCTAAATATTGGTTGAAGAAAAATGAAAACAGCAACGCATTAAATGGATTTACACCCGCTCCGTTACCATGTCCAAAAATACCGCCAGTTTCATCCATATTCAAACCCAACATAAAATGCTGGTATAAGACTAGGACAACACTGATTCCCTGAAGCAAAAGAAATGCGTCGAAAATACCAGTAAGATCTTCCTTACGGAGATAAATGACGCATGCATAAAAGAACGCAATGCCTCGAAAAGTATTTCTTACAGCCCAAAGATAAAGCGGCATTCTGACGTCATTTACAACGGCGCTTAGGGTGAATATCAAAAATAGTACTGCCGTTGACAACGCGATAGGAATACCAACGCTTTTAACAACGTGGCCAGGTCTCAACAGCATACCTAACATCAATATCAGAATAAGCACGTCGTTAAAATATCTAATGGTAGCCGGGAAACCGAGCTCCGCGATCAGACACTCCATCACAATCGTAAAGAAGAGCACAAAGAGCGTAAACGTCTTTCCTGTTAGAAGGGGGTAGTCTACTAATCTATTGTTTATCGCAACAATCTTTGTCAAGTTTGTTCACGCCCGTTTCTCATTCCCAATAGTTATAGCAGTGCGGTAATTAGATACTCGTGCCATAGATTTCAACCGATCAGTTTCATCCGCAAACACAGAGCAATTGAGCAAAACCAATTCCTCGACCGTGAAGCAATCGCAGCAGCAATCTTCGCTTCCATCCAAAATGGGAACTTCCACACGCTTTGCTTCTAACCTCATTGAATAACGAGTCGTTTGCCAGCTCTGTAAAATAGACCCTTTTTACGGCTTGCGATTCGCTAGATTGGGCCAAATCTTTTAGAGCTGCTATAACAAAAGAGACATAGGGCTCCATCAAGCGGTCCCGAACGTTCTCGGAATAACCGCATTCAATTGATAGCTTACGGCAAGCTATGTAAAACTCTTTTATTCGCGATAACCTATCGGGTCGATATACGTGAGTCAGTGACTTGGGATTAGTTCGATAATTATAAAAAGCCCTACCGATAACAGAAACGCGGCGCACATATCGAAACAGCCCGAGCATTGAATACACGTCTTCAGATATTATCTCCCTCTCGGACACAAACTGAAATTTGTTTGAAGTCAGTAATTGACGATCAATCATGCAATCCCAGGCCGTAGCCATCAAATTCCAGTTTTCACCGGTATCCCAATTGGCACCGATATAGAAAGGAAGAAAATCCGCTCGGATCTCTTCGCCTTCAAATACTTCTTTAGGGCATCGTGGAATCACTTCGTTTAAGATGCTGTTGCCGTCTGTAGAGACAGAGCGCATTCCGAACAAAACAAAATCAGACCGATCGATTACAACCCGAGAAACGCACTGTTCAATTGCATCCAAATCGATATAGTCATCACTGTCAAAGAAGCAAATATAGTCACCTGTAGCTATCTCGATACCGCTATTGCGGGCCATGCCGAGGCCTTGGTTTTTCTTATGAATAACCTTTACTCTCGAATCCTCCACTGCCCAGAGATTGCATTTCTGCGGACAAGAATCCTCGGATCCATCGTCAACAAGAATGACCTCAAGATTTTTGTATGTCTGGTTCAAGACGCTTGAAACACATTGATCAAGATAACGTTCAACGTTGAAGATGGGCAGAACCACGCTTACCAGGGGCGTTGAGTTATACATTTGTCCCCCTCAACCATTTACAAAAACAACTTTCAATTTCATGCGCCATTTTCTCCTCGTTGCGCTCATCCCTTAGCCAAACAGGGGCGAGGGACCCAATACGCTCGCGATAGTCTTTATTCTCAATTACTGAGCGTAATTTCTTTGAACAATCGTCTACATCTAAGGGTCGATAGAAAACCGCGCTTTCCCCGTCAACCGCATAATCAACAAGACTCGGAGCTTCTGCGGCGACCACGCATTTTCCCATGGCCATTTGCTGCATTAGCGTCATCTGGCCATACGAATAGTTATAGACCTCGAGCGGAAGAACACAGAACAGGGCGCCCTTGATATAGCTGCGCATTTCTTGAACAGGCACAGCGGGAATCATGTCAACGCCCGGTATCCCAAGATATTTATCATCGACGTAGCCGATTATCTTAAGACGCAAATCGGTTTTCAACGAGCGATATGCCTCGACCACGGTATCCCAGTCCCTCTTCGCAGACCCGATACAGGTGCAGTAGGGACGTCCATCAAAGAACGGCGAAACATCATCGGCCTCAAAGAACTCAAGGTCAGTCCCGAATGGAATGAACTGAGCCTTATCTACAAGCCAAGGAAAAAACTTTCGATAATACGTAATTTGGCTGCTCGTATGATAAATAAGCCCGTCAATAGACTTACTTGCCATCTGCATCAACTTAAGGGCCATGCCTTCCTCGGATGCGCTAGCAAACGATCCGATATCGAAAACAACATGCTTCGCCTTCGTCTTGAACAGCCTTCGCCAAAGACTCAAGAGCACGCCCGATTGCATTCCGTGGGACACGATCAGGTCATACTCGCCGAGCCGCGGTATGACACGCAAGGTCTGGATGATATAAAACCGTAGATTCTCTTTTTCAAATCGCTCTATCGCGGGTAGGGAGCGAACGTCAACGACATCCACATCCCAATCGCCTTTGAAATAACGGAAAAACCAATAGGGCTCTCCCTCGCACACGAAATCGGGCGGCTGAAGATCGGAGGGTTCCTCTTTGCAGTAGCGAACCTTCCAATTAACAAGCATAAGAACTTTATTCATAATAGCCACGCACCCAAGATAAGGTCGATGAGTCCCA
Organism: Collinsella sp. LCP19S3_B11; assembly: GCF_052121915.1. Lineage (NCBI taxonomy): Bacteria > Bacillati > Actinomycetota > Coriobacteriia > Coriobacteriales > Coriobacteriaceae > Collinsella > Collinsella sp. LCP19S3_B11. The sequence continues at coordinate 130,702 of NZ_JBQKDI010000002.1, read as the reverse complement.
GCACTTTATAATCCGCGCAGGCGCACCAGCCACGACACAATAATCCGGCACATCGTGAGTCACAACTGAATTAGAACCAATGACACAGTGCTTTCCAATATGGACATCCCCGACTATCGAACAGTGAGCACCCACCCAAGAGCCCTCTCCGATTCGCAAATCAGAGTGACCATTTCTCCTAGGCGCATAAGTGCCCTGATCCATAACCGGAATAGACACATCCGCATAGCGATGATCTTCGGAAGAGATGTAGTTATCAGGTCCAAGCAATACCGCCTGGCCAAGGACAATATTCCCATCGAGACGACAACGGGTCCCTATATCGCACCTATTACCAAGCACGATGCCACCCCCCCCCGCAAACAAATCGCAGAAGGGCCGAATCTGAACATCATTTCCGATTGCAAGAGAAGCACCGTTAACGATATGAACATGAGTGCCTATATATACTCTTTCACCTACATTGGCACCGGCAATCACACCTCGAAAAGCACCAAATAGGTTTTTTATGGTCTTCTTTGGATTCACTTACAGCGCCTCATGCGTCTCGTACACGTGGGCGTCAGCCTTCGACGCCTCGGACAGGCCGTCATTGATCTTTGCGCACAGGTCGCAGGTTGAGCAGGCGTCGAGCTGCTCCTTGGTCACGCGACCCTCCTCGTAATCGCGCACGACCTTGAGCTCGTGCATGTCGTAGGGCCTCTTGGTAAACAGGGCCTTCACCTTGTGCTTGAGCACCCACCAGCCGGGCTTCCAGATGTACTTGTGCATGGCCGGGCTCACCGAGCCGATCATCCAGCAGTTGCGGTCGCAGTGGCGGACCTTCGCGCGGACCTTCTCGGCCTGGTCGGAGTTCCAGAGCTCGTCCCAGGACTCCTCGTTGAGGTTGCCCATGACCTCCTTGTCCTTGGTGCCGTTGCAGGGCATGACGTCGCCGTAGGGGTCGATGAAGAAGGTGTCGAACGCCATATCGCAGGGCAACAGGCGCGGCTGGCCGTAGATATAGTTGATGAGGCCGTGGTTGAAGTAGGCGCGGAACCACTTCTTGGGGCTGTTGGACCTGAGCAGCTCGTTGACCAGGTCCTCGAAATTCTTGGCCACCATGGGGCGGTCGTGGATGATGTTCTTGGCCTCGACGAAGTAGAAGCTGTTGTGCAGCGACGCCGTGGCGAACTCCATGCCCAGCTCGTCCGAGATCTTGTAGAGGGGCACCAGGTCGGGCGCGTTGAGGTCCTGCACCGTCATGCCGAAGCCAACGTCGGGGTGCTTGAGCTCGACGAGTTTCTTGAGCGTGGCGTAGCCGCGGTTGTAGCCGTTCTCCAGGCCGCGGATCTTGTCGTTGGTCTGCTGCAGGCCCTCGATGGAGATGCGGATGCCGACGTTGGGGAACTCCTCGCACAGGTCGATGATGCGGTCGGTGAAGAAGCCGTTGGTGGAGATCACGATGCGGTCGGACTTCTTGTAGAGCTCGCGCACGATGTCCTTGAGGTCCTGTCGGATGAAGGGCTCGCCGCCGGTGATGTTGGTGAAGTACATCTTGGGGAGCTTCTTAATGGTCTCGATGGAGAGCTCCTCCTCCGGGCGGCTGGGAGCCTTGTAGCGGTTGCACATGGTACAGCGCGCGTTGCAGCGGTAGGTGACGATGACGGTACCGTTGAGTTTCTTTTCTGCCATGTGGGTTAGTTTCCCTTCTTGCTATCGATGAGCTCCCGGTAGAGAGCCACGAGATCGTTCATGTACTTGTCCTGCGAACAGCGGTCGAGAACGTAAGAGCGGCAGTTCGCCTGCATCGCCGCGTAGGCGTCCCTGTCTTTGACCAACGCCGCGCCGCGCAATATCGCCTGGGACAGAGAATCGACATCGCCCGGCTCGCAAAGAAGGCCAGTGCGCCCATCATCGACAAGCTCGGGGATACCACCGATGTCGGTCCCGATGACCGGGGTTCCCAACGCAAATGCCTCGACAATGGAATAAGGCATGTTCTCTCTCCAGCGCGAGCTCGCGATGGCCAGGGTGGCACGCTCCGTGTAGCGCCGCATGTCGGCACCGCTTTGAAAACCGACCAGCTCGATACGACCTGAAGCTTCGGGGCCCGCGGCCGCGATCCTGTCTTCGATGCTTTGCCTCTCGGGCCCGTCTCCTGCGATCACGAGTCTTAAGTTGTCGGGCAGGGACGGAAGCGCATTGATGAACGCTTCGACAAGTATGTCAACGCCTTTCTCGCTCGAGAGGCGCCCGAAGAACAGGAGGTAAGGATCGTCTCGATCGGTTCTATCTGTACCGTCTACCGCGTTGTCTAGAATCTCCTGTTTTGCGAAGTTCTGCATATAGACGACTTGCTGGGTGGGAAAACCGCCCTCGAGAAGCTTGTTCCTCATGAATTGCGAGGGAACAACGATGCAGTCGATCTTGCTGTACGAGCGATGCAGCTTAAGATAGTCCGCTTCGAGCATACCCATACCGCTCTTTGCGGTGGAACCCTTCACGCATTTACGCTTTAGGCAATTAGAGAAATGACCACCCAAACAGGCATCGCACACAGCGCCCGAGCCATCGAGCATCACGTAATTCGGGCAGACCAGAATGTAATCGTGGGAAGTGAACAGGACCGGAACCCTATGCTGTTTGAGATACGGGGCGTCCAGAATGGAGAGCGTGATCTGCCGATGCACGAGATTCATGTGCACGACGTCCGGGTGGACGCGCTCGCAGAGGGCTTGGAATTTATCCCTTGCCTCTTTTGAATAGATCAGTGAGGTCGCCGCCGTAACTTTCTGAGACAGCGACGTGGGACCGTTGTAGTCTTTTGCGGACACAAAGAGGTCGGAGTCTTCGCAGGGAACGTTCTCCGAACCCTCCATTGCAAAGAAATGTACCTCGTGCCCAAGGGCCTTCAGACCCTCAGCGAGTCCGAAGTAGTATGTCTCAGAACCGCCCTTGAGGTAATGGAACTTATTTACCAAGATAATCTTCATCGGGCACTCCCCTTGTAGAGCTCGAGGGCCCGCTCGACGACGGAGTCCCAGTTGTAGGTTTTCTCGGCATGCGCCTTGGCGGCGGCGCCGAGGGCGCCTGCGCGACCAGCGTCCGCGAGCAGGGCTCGCAGCGCGGACCGCAGGGAATCGGCACTCCCCTTCTCGAACGTCACGCCGTTGCCGGCGAGGACGTCCGCGCACTCGGGGATGTCGCTCGTCACGCAGCAGCGGCCGTATGCCATAGCCTCCAGCAGGCTCATGGGCATGCCCTCCACGTCGGAGGGCAACACGTAGGCATAGCAGTTGGAGTACAGCTCCTCCAAGGGCTCGCCGGTGACGAAACCAGTGAAGAGGACGCGCGGGTCGCCCTGCGCAGCCACGCGCAGCGAAGCCTCGTACTCGGATGTGTCCGAACCGCCGCCGGCGATGACGAGGCTCTTCTCCGTATCGAGCTTCTTGAAGGCCTCGATCAGGAGCTCGGGGCGCTTCTCGGGGACGAGCCTGCCCAGGTACAGCAGGTAGGTGCCCTCGTCGAGCCCCCACTTCTCCTTTATCTGGTTGACCGGTCTCGGACGCTTCGGCTCGATACCGTTGGGGATGAACGTCGCCGTGCGGCCGTAGACGTCCTCGAAGTAGGACTGGGCCGATTTGGACAGGACGATGAGGCCATCTGCTTTTGTGGCAGCCGCCCTCTCCCCCATCTTGATGTACGTGCTGGCGAGCTTTCCCCACTTGGCACGCTGCCAGTCCAGGCCGTGGATGGTAGCGACGGTGCGAATGCCCGCGCGCTTGGCCAGCGCAAGCGGCACGCAAGGACCCTCGGCGTGATAATGAATCACATCGGGACGGTCCTTGATAGCCACCTTGGTAGCACAATATGAGGACGAGAGGGCAGCGAGCCCCTTCTTGTCGATTGTCTTAACCGGCACGACGCGAACGCCGTCGACCATGCGTTCTCGGACGTCCGCGGCGTCGCCGGTCATGACGTCCACACCGGAACGGTCGTAGCAGGTAACCTCGTGACCGAGCGCCGCCATGCGGCGGGAGAGCTCGGTCACGACGACCTCTACGCCGCCCTCGCGGGAGCCGTATCTCTTGTGTCCGATCATCGCGATGCGCATCTAGCACGCACCTTTGCCGGTGATAACCTCGATCACCGTGAGGGCGACAATCTTGAGGTCGGTGACGACACCGCTGTTGGCGATGTACTCCAGGTCGCGCTGGACCATTCCGTCGAAGCCGGTCGAGTTACGGTCAGTAACCTGCCACCAGCCGGTGATCCCGGGCTTCACGGCCAGGCGCTGCAGGTCGAACTCGGTGTACTCCGCCACCTCGTTGGGCAGCGGCGGGCGCGGGCCAACGACGGACATCTGGCCCAGGAACACGTTGACGAACTGCGGGAACTCGTCGATGGAGTGCTTGCGGATGAACTTGCCGATCTTGGTGACGCGGGGGTCTTCCCTCATCTTGAACATGGCGCCGTCGATCTCGTTCTGCCCCTTGAGCTCGGCGAGGCGCTCGTCGGCGTCCTTGTACATGCTGCGGAACTTCCACATGCGGAAGGTGGACAGGCTGCCGTCGCGGTGGGTCTGGCCCACGCGGATCTGGCTGTAGAACGGGTTGCCCTCGCTCTCCAGGCGGATGGCCGCTGCGAGCACCAGGCTCGGTACGGCGATGACGGCCAGCACGCAGCCGCTGAACACGATGTCGAAGGCGCGCTTCACGGCACGGTAGCCCAGGCGCGTGCGGTCCCAGTCCTTCACGGCCTGCATGGCCTTGTAGCGCACGCTCACCTCGCCGCCACTCATGGCCTGGGCTATAAGCGCGGCCCCCACCGGCACGTTTTGCCCTGTCACTTCTTTAGTAGTCAAGTTCAAATCCACGTCCCTGTCCCCAGGGATCCCCCAATCGATGAATTCAAATTGCGAATGAATTGCCAGTGCGACGTCCCCTTACGTCTTGCTGAGCACGTCCAGCGGAAGCAGCTCCCTAAAAGCGGAGTCGCCTTCGCCCACGTCTACCAGGCACCAGCGCTTATGACGGTCGATCTTCTTTACACGGGCCTCTTGCCCCACCAAGGGCCCTTGCTCTATATGCAGCACGCCGTCTTCTATGCGGGCTACGCTGTTGCGCACCACGCCGTCGTCGTCGAGCACGCTGCGGTACCAGTCCTGTGCATCGTCCGGCATGGCCGCATAAGCCCGCTCCCTGCTGCCGGCAATGCGACAGCCAAAGCTCAACTGGGCCAAAGCCTTGTCGAGCATGGCGGCATCGTGCGTGGCGACGAAGAAGTATTCCTTGTACATGGGTTTGGTTTGGAGCGACCAGGCGCCGTCCCGCTTAAACCAGAACTCCTTTTGCATCACAAAAGCGTCCTGCATTAGCTCGTGCGGGATAATGCGGCGGACCTTTTCGCAGGTCTCGCGCTCTTTACCATTGGGGGTGTGGACCAGATACCAGCGGACGCGGCCGTGCTGGCTGTTGGTAGTAGCGCCACTAAAGGCACCGGGCAGCTGCTCTTGGCGCCGCATCGTCTGTTCCATCTCTCGCCCCCTTAACTTGCATCCGCGACACACGCGGATGAAGAGGCGTTAAGAACAGGCTTCTCGCTCGCAACTAGGCGCAGTCGCAAAAGTACAGGTTTTCGTATCTTTCGACGAAGCTCATTATACGAATAAATCCAGACCGTTTTCCCAGATTGCACAAATTGCGGCGCGAGCGGACACATCTCCATTCCCCACTACAAAAACCTGTACATTTTTGCGCAACAAAAAAGCCGCTCTAACCTGCGGCTCTTCTTCTATAGACAACAAAAAAGGCGACCGCCCGCGAGGACGATCGCTTTTGTTAATTCTTGTATTGATTGTGCTAGGCGCGAGTCTTGATCTCCTCGGTCACCTTGGCAACAAACTCGTCGACGCTCATCTGAACGGTCTCGTTGGAGCGGTCGCGGACGGAGATGTTGCCGGCCTCGACCTCCTTCTCGCCCAGGATGAGCATATAGGGCACGCGGTCGATGCTGCGGGCCTCGCGGATCTTGTAGCCGATCTTCTCGTCGCGGTCGTCGCAGACCACACGAATGCCGGCCTCTTCCAGCTTGGCGCACACCTCGTGGGCATAGTCGCGGCTCTTCTCGGAGACCGGAAGCGCCTTGACCTGCACGGGAGCCAGCCAGGTGGGGAACTTGCCCGCAAAGTGCTCGATCAGAATGCCAATAAAGCGCTCGATGGAGCCAAAGCACACGCGGTGCAGCATAATGGGGCGCTTCTTGGTGCCGTCGGCATCCACGTACTCCAGATCAAAGTTGAGCGGCATCTGGAAGTCGAGCTGCACGGTACCGCACTGCCAGGTACGGCCGAGCGAGTCCTCCAGGTGGAAGTCGATCTTGGGGCCATAGAAGGCGCCGTCGCCCTCGTTGACCTCGTAGTCCATGTGCAGCTGCTCAAGAGCGGTGCGCAGGCCCTCTTCGGCGCGAGCCCAGTCCTCGTCGGAGCCCATGGAGTCCTCGGGGCGGGTGGAAAGCTCAACGTGATACTTAAAGCCAAACTTCTGGTATACGGAGTCGATAAGGTTGACCACGCCCACAATCTCGTCGGTCAGCTGGTCGGGGCGCACAAACAGGTGGGCGTCGTCCTGGTTAAAGCAGCGCACGCGGAACAGGCCGTGCAGGGCGCCGCGCAGCTCGTGGCGGTGCACCAGGCCAATCTCGCCGGCGCGGATGGGCAGCTCGCGGTAGGAGTGCGGCTTGGAGGCGTACACCAGCACGCCGCCCGGGCAGTTCATGGGCTTAATGCAGTACTCCTCGTCGTCGATGACGGTGGAGTACATGTTGTCCTTGTAGTGGTCCCAGTGGCCCGAGGTCTTCCACAGCTGTTTGTTCATGATGAGCGGCGTGGAGATCTCCACGTAGCCGGCCTTGTGGTGGATCTCGCGCCAGTAGTCCAGCAGCGTGTTCTTAAGGATCATGCCGTTGGGCAGGAAGAACGGGAAGCCGGGGGCCTCGTCGCGCATCATAAAGAGGTCCATCTCGCGGCCGATCTTGCGGTGGTCGCGCTTCTTGGCCTCCTCCAGCATGTGCATATGCTCGTCGAGCTCTTCCTTGGTGGCAAAGGCGACGCCGTTGATGCGGGTGAGCATCTTGTTGTCCTTGTCGCCCTTCCAGTAGGCGCCCGAGACACCGGTGAGCTTAAAGGCCTTGAGGGCCTTGGTGTAGCAGATATGGGGGCCGACGCACATGTCGATGTAGTCGCCCTGCTGGTAGAAGGTGATGCGGGCGTCGTCGTCCAGATCGCCGATGTGCTCGACCTTGTACTTCTCGCCGCGCTCCTCCATAAGGGCGATAGCCTCGGCACGGGGCTTCTCGTACACGGTGAACTTGAGGTTCTCCTTGACGATCTTTTTCATCTCGGCCTCGATCGCGGGGAAATCGTCCTCGCTGATCTTGACGCCCTCGGGCAGGTCGACGTCGTAGTAAAAGCCGTTGTCGGTCGCGGGGCCGTAGGCAAAATCGGCCTGGGGGTACAGGCGTTTGATGGCCTGCGCCATGATATGCGCGGCGGAGTGGCGGATGACGTGCGTGACCTCGTCCTGCGGGAGCTCGGCCACCGAACCGTCATTGTAGAGTGCCTTCATGGGTATGTTTTCTCCTCTCGGATGCCTTGTGCAAGTGCTGCTTGGCGCCGTGCGGTGTGCATTGCGCTTGCCGGCGCGTGCGTTTTGACTTGCATCATTATAGGCAGGTTACCTAGGTATACAAGCGCCCGCCGCACCTGAATGGCACGGCGGGCGAATTTCTACGCATGCTTCATCGTGTGGGGCGCGTGCGGAGCGCGCGGCGTTCGCGTGGCGCGCGGCGTGCCCGTGGCTTGCGGCCGGCCCGGCGATGGATGCGTTACTGGATGCGAGTTCGGCAGTAGGGGCAGACCTTCCAGTGCGCGTCGAGCGGGCGATGGCAGCTGGGGCACACGTTGCGAACCTGGGTGTCGCAAACGGGGCAGACGACAAAGTCCTTCTCGATGGGGGCGCCGCACTGCGGGCAGGTGCCGTACTGGGCAAGCTGACGCTCGCGCAGGGCCATGTCCAGCTCCTGCTCCTCGCGGTCGGCCGCGTAGGAGTGCGGGCGCAGGACCAGGTAGGCGATGAGACCCACGAACGGGATGAGGGCAATGATGCCCCATGCCACGTAGGCACTGGCGCCGCGGCGGCGGGCGTCAATAAACACATAGACGACCGACAGCACGTACAGGGCGATGATAAAGCCAACAAAGGCATAGATGACGCCCATAAGCTGCGGCGACATGAGCTCGGAGATGTACTTGGACATTACGGGTACCTTTCGGGGTAGTTACAACTCGAGTTAGTGTAACACGGGGGTTAACGATTTGGCAGGTCGCAGGCATGGGCGGATAGAAACATCTCAATCTGTAACAGGTGAGAGCGGAATCCGGGTCCAGATGTTACAGAATTAGACAAACCGTTCTCTCCCCGACTACAATCTCGATCTGTAACATCTTGACTCCAAAATCAGTCCCTACTGTTACAGATCAAGATGAACGGTGAGCCCTCCGTTAAATATCTCAATCTGTAACAACTAGGGGCCAGAACCCCTTCTATCTGTTACAGATCAAGACAAAGGATAATGTCCAATCTCAATATCTCAATCTGTAACAACAACTCGGCAAAAACAGGTCTAACTGTTACAGATTTAGACATTCGAAACCGACCGATGGGTTCATCTAAATCTGTAACATCTAGACCCCAAAACGGTCCCGAGATGTTACAGATCGAGACAGATGACCCCTCCCTGACTTTAAATCTCAATCTATAACACATAGGACCGATTTTCTACTCTTACTGTTACAAATCAAGACAAACAGAGGGCCCGCCTGGCAAACGTCTCGATCTGTAACATCTGGAACCCAACTCTTCTGCTTACCGTTACAGAACGAGACAAACCTTTGACAACAGGGGTGCCAGACGAGGTCACCGATTGACCTGAGTCTCCCCTCGCCTGCCGTTGGCGGATGCAGCGGGACTGTTCGCCGCATTGCCGCTGCGCGGGGGATGCGCACACCGTAGGATAGCCTTATTGACAGCCTGTCAACTCGTCTTGGAGGCACTGTGACGGAAACGTTTGATATCGCGATTGTGGGCGCGGGCATCACCGGATGCGCCATCGCGCGGCAGCTCGCACGCTATGACCTGTCCATCTGCGTGGTCGAGGCGGCCAACGACATTGCCCTGGGCGCGTCGAAGGCCAACGGCGGTCTGGTGCACGCCGGCTACGATCCGGCGCCGGGCACGGTTAAGGCCCAGGTCAACGCCCGCGGCTGCGAGCTATATGGCACGTGGGCCCAGGAGCTGGGCTTTTTGTTTTGCCGCACCGGGTCCATGGTGCTGGGATTTAGCGACCAAGACCGCGCGCAGCTGGAGCAGCTGCAAAGCAACGGGCTGGCAAACGGCGTACCCGAGTTGGCGATCATCGGGGCCGAGCGCATCCACGAGCTGGAGCCGCGCGCCAGCGCCCAGGCCACGTGCGCGCTGTGGTGTCCCTCGACCGGCTATGTCGATCCGTTTGAGGTCGCCATCGCCGCGATGGAGAACGCGGTCGCCAACGGCGTGACGTTTGTGCGCTCCGCACCGGTGGAGACGATCGAGGTAGCTCCCGGCGCTGGCGACAGGAGCGGTGACGGGACCGCTCGTTTTACGCTGGTAACACCGGCCGGTGATGTGCGCTGCCGCTATTTGATTAACGCGGCGGGCAACGGCGCCGCAGACATCTCGCATATGGCGGGCGCCGAGGAGTTCCAGATGGTCTGGCGCCAGGGCAACATTGTGGTGCTGGACAAGGAGCCGCGCGCACTCATGCCGCTCTACCCCGTTCCCACGCCGGTTTCCAAGGGCGTCATCGTTACGGGCACCGTCCACGGCAACACGGTGATCACCGCGACGGCCGCTGTGCGCGAGGCGGGCGACACGCAGACCTATGCGGGCGACGTAAGCGCGCTGTTGGGCGGCGCGCGCAAGCTGGTGCCCGATCTGGATACGCGCCGCGTGGTGCGAGCGTTTGCCGGCGGGCGTCCGGTCATTAAGGGAACGAACGACTTTTTTATTGGACAGTCCGCTGTGGTGCCGGGGCTGTTCCAGGCGGCGGGCATTCAGTCGCCGGGCGTAGCGAGCGCTCCGGCCATTGCCGAGCGAATGGAGCAGGTGCTGCGCGAGGCGGGTGTTGCTTTGCGCGAGCGGGCCGAATGGGATCCGATTCGCCGCGCGCCGGACGACTTTGACCGCGCTCCGCTTGCGCGCAAGGAAAAGCTGATCGAGTCCGACCCCGCGTGGGGGCAGATTGTCTGCCGCTGCGAGACGGTGCCCGAGGCCGAAATCGTGGCCGCGATCCGACGCCGCCCGGGTGCGGTTTCGGTCGAGGGCGTCAAACGCCGCTGCCGTGCCGGCATGGGTCGGTGCCAGAGCGGCTTTTGCCAGAGCCGCGTGGTGCGGATTCTGGCCCGCGAGCTGGGCTGCGATCCCAGCGAGGTGCTGCTGGAGGACACTGGCTCGTGGCTCGTTGAGGGACCTTTGAAGGGGGTGCGCTAGGATGGCGACGAGTATCGATATGGGTGCGGTATCGGGCGTCGAGTGCACTTGCGCAGATGCCGACAAGGTATCAATTACCGCCGGCGCCGTGCAGACGCAGGCGTTCGACGTAGTCGTTATCGGCGGCGGACCTGCCGGCATGGCGGCCTCACTTGCTGCACACAAGGCCGGAGCGCGCGTGGCCATCGTAGAGCGCGAGCAGCACCTGGGCGGCATCCTGCGCCAGTGCATCCACCCGGGCTTTGGCCTCTCACACTTTAAGCAGGAACTGACCGGTCCCGAGTACGCACAGCGCTTTATCGACCAGGTGCGCGAAACCGATATCGCACTGTTCCTGGACAGTACGGTGATTGGGATCGACTCAAGCGAGGACAAAGTCGCAGGCACGGGCGCAAGTGGCGCGGCGAGCGATGCCTCGGCACACACCGTCACGCTCATGAGCCCCGCCGGCATGTTGCAGCTCACCGGGCGCGCCGTCGTCCTTGCCATGGGGTGTCGCGAGCGCACGCGCAGCGAGATCAAGATTCCCGGCAGCCGCCCCGCCGGCGTGTTTACCGCCGGCCTGGCGCAGCGATACATCAACATCGACAACCTCAAGCCCGGCTCGCGCGCCGTCATTTTAGGCTCGGGCGACATTGGGCTCATCATGGCGCGTCGCTGCACGCTCGAGGGGATTTCGGTCGAGGGCGTGTACGAGCTTATGCCATACGCCAACGGCCTGCGCCGCAATGTAAAGAATTGCCTGGACGATTTTGGCATTCCGCTGCACCTGTCCACCACCGTCACACGCGTGATTGGGCACGACCGCGTGGAGGCCGTCGAGGTGAGCCAGGTCGACGAAAATCTGGCGCCCATTCCGGGGACCGAGCGCATCGTTCCGTGCGACACACTGCTGCTTTCGGTAGGTTTGATTCCCGAGAACGAGCTTTCGGTAGGCGCGGGTGTTGAGCTTGACCCGCGCACGCGCGGCGCCGTGGTGGACCAGAGCCTGCAGACGGGCGTGCCAGGCATCTTTGCCTGCGGCAACGTGCTGCACGTGCACGACCTGGCCGATAACGTGACGGCCGAGTCCGAGCGTGCCGGTGCGGCTGCAGCGGCGTACGCGCTGGGGACCGGCGCGGATGTCGAAACGGGCGCTGGCTGCCAGCTCACGATCTCCCCTGCCGGCATCGCCGGCTACGCGCTGCCGGGACGCATTACGGCCGTGGCACTCACCAGGCTCAACTTCCGCGTGCGCCGGCCGGTCGATGCCGCCCGCGTGCGCATTCTGGCGGGCGACGAGGAACTGCTTACGGGCAAGGTCCGCGCGTTTAAACCGAGTGTTATGGAAAGCTTCCCGCTGCCGGCAAAGGTGATACAGCGAGCGCTCGACCTGGGTGCCAGCGAGATTATCCTTTCCGTCGAGCCCGTCGAGGAGGCATAGCCATGAGCACAAATGCGATCGAGACGCTACAGTTCAACTGCACCACCTGCCCATCCGAGTGCCTCCTTACGGTGGAAGTGGAGCGCGGGGCCGACGACCGCGTGGCGACGGTGCGCGCCGTGACCGGCAACAGCTGCCCGCGCGGCGATAAGTTCGCACATCAGGAGCTCACCTGCCCCATGCGCGTCCTCACTACCACCGTGGCGGTATCAGGCGGCGACGAGGCGCTGCTGCCCATTCGCACGGCCGAAGCCATCCCGCTCGAACTCCATGCCCAGACCATGGACCTCATCCGCGGCTTGGTCGTCCAGGCCCCCATCCGCATGGGCGACGTCGTGCTGGAGGACCTCCTCAACACCAACATCGACCTCATCGCCAGCATGGACATCGACCCGGCCTAAGCAGCTCGTTTGGGACGGTGCTCTTTTAGCTACCCCGCATCCGCCCCGCCCCTCCTCAATTGCGGTGAAATAATTCCCGATTTCCGCCAAAACCCCGGCATCAAGGAACTATTCCACCGCAACTTGCCTTGGGATCGGTATTTAGCTTGTGCCTACTTTAGTGCCATTTCAAAACTATGCCGGATTACGGGGCTGATTCGGAGACCCCCACCCATACCGGCAATTTTCGATTATTGATAAGCCTTCTACCTGCGGTTTTAATTTCGCGATTTTTCCCATGGTCAAGTAATACAGGTCCAGCCCCGTAATCCGCCATAGTTTTGAAACCAGCCCATTTGGGACGGGACCATATTGACTACTTTTACCTATCAGCTCGCATGTTTGACGCAGCTAAAATAGCCCCGTCCCAAATTGACTACCCTGGCATTGGGGATACCATGGTGGCAACCTAACGAAAGGACGATGTATGGCACATGTCGATGACCAGCGCGTGGCACGCGTGCTCGATGCGCTCGAGGCTCAGCACCCCGGCGCGCAGCTGCTCGTAAACGACCCGTGGTCGATTTATTACCTGACCGGCTTTTATGCCGATATGTTCGAGCGTTTTTGCGGCGTACTGCTCGCACGCGGTAGCGAGCCCGTGATCTTGGTCAACGCGCTGCATCAGCTGCCCGAGTATGACAATGCCCGCGTCGCGTACCACACCGATACCGACGTCGTGGCCGACGCCATCGCTCGCGAGGTTGATCCGACCAAACCGCTCGGCATCGACACCGTCATGCGCTCCGGCTTCTTGATGCCCCTTATGGATCGTCGTGCCGCGAGCGAATTCTTCCTAGGCGATTATGCCGTGACCGCCGCGCGAACCTACAAAGACGCCGCCGAGCAGGAGCTTATGCGCGTGTCCTCGGCCGCTAACGACGCCGTGATGGCCGACGCGATCGAGCTCGTCCACGAAGGCGTGACAGAGCGCGAGATCGCCGACCAGATGCTTGGCCTGTATCGCAAGCACGATTGCGAGGGCTTTAGCTTTCCGCCCATCGTGAGCTTTGGCGCCAACGCCGGCGACCCGCACCACGAGCCAGACGATACGGTACTCAAGCGTGGCGACGTGGTGCTGTTCGACATTGGCGGGCGTCGCCGCAACTATTGCTCGGACATGACGCGCACGTTCTTTTGGGGCGAGCCGGACGAGGAGACGGCACGCATCTACGACATCGTGCGCCGCGCCAACGAGGCCGCCGAGGCGCTCATCGCCCCGGGCGTGCGCATGTGCGACCTGGACCGTGCCGCGCGCGACGTGATTGAGGACGCGGGTTATGGCAAGTACTTTACGCACCGTCTGGGACACTCGATCGGCCTGCAAGACCACGAGCCGGGCGACGTCTCGCTCGTCAACGAGCAGGTCGTGGAGCCGGGCATGACGTTTTCCATCGAGCCGGGCATCTACCTCCCCGGCCGCACCGGCGTCCGCATCGAGGACCTTGCCCTGGTCACCGAGAGCGGCGTCGAGATCCTCAACGCCTACCCCCACGATCCGGTCCGCCTAGACTAGGCAATGCGGCAAAGGGACAGCCCCTTTGCCGCATCACATGAATGCCGCCACGAAATGGGCCTATCTACTACGTTTAACCCGCATGGGGCGACCATACGGGTATTTTTTGAAAATTGACAAGCCTTCTACCTGCGGTTTTGCTTTTGCGATTCTCGGCATGGTTGAGGGTAGCCGGTCAAACGTAGTAGATAGGCCCATTTCGTGGCGAGCAGGCAAACTAGATACCCTGCGGAAGGGATCTAGCGGAGCAGACCGGCAACTTCGCCGGCCAGGGTGATGGTACCTGCTGCTATGAAGGGCTCGCCTGTGGCCTCAAAGGCTGCGAGGGCCTCGGACACGCTGGGGTACACGCCTGCGAGCTTATCGGAATCCACCAGGGCAGCAAGCTCCTCCGCCGGCAGGGCGCGATCGGAATCGGTCTGCGTGACGACCACGCGCGGGAAGGCCGGGATCAGCACGTCGACGATACCCGCCACGTCCTTATCTGCCAGCGCGGCGCACAGCAACGTGGGGCGATTCTCTACGCACGGATCGATCTCGTCCAAGGCGCTCACAAAGTTCTCGCAGCTCTGGGGGTTATGGCAGGCGTCGATCAGCTTGAGCGGGTCGGTTCCCAACACATCAAAACGGCCCGGCGTAGGGCAGCCCATAAGCGAAGCATCAAGCGCCTCGTGGTCGAGCTCGCGACCCAGATACCCCTCGCAGAGCATAATCGCGCACGCGGCATTCTGCGGCTGATACGCCGGCTTAACCATGCTCGACGTATAAATCGCACGCGGCGTGGCACAGCTAAACTCAACCGTATCGCCCACATGCGCCGGCACCTTGGTCGTGGCGTGGCTCACCACCAGCGGCACCACACCACACTCGCGACAACGGGCATCCATAACGCGCTGAACGCTCGGCTCATGCGTGCCCTCGCCCAGCACAACCAGGCGTCCGGGCTTAATGACGGCGGCCTTCTCCCCCGCAATGGCCTCGAGCGTATCGCCCAGAATGCGCGTGTGATCGAGTCCGATGCCCGTGATGGCAACGGCAACGGGATCGGTCGCGCTCGTGGCGTCCCAGCGACCGCCCATGCCGACCTCGAGCACGGCAACATCCACGCGAGCCTCGGCAAACACCACAAGCGCGGCGGCCGTCAGCAGGTCAAACGGCGTGATGGTATAGGCACGCTCCCCCGCCACCACGCGGCGCGCATTCACTCGATGCCCCGCCTCAACAGCAGCAGAAACGCCACGGGCAAACGCCTCATCGCTCACGACGTGCCCATCGACCTCCATGCGCTCGGGATAGCGAACAAGCTGCGGCGACGTATAAAGCGCAGCCTTGAGCCCCTCGCCGCGAAGGATAGCAGCCGAAAAACGCGCCGTCGAAGTCTTGCCATTGGTACCGGCAACCTGAATGCAATCAAAGTACTCGTCCGGCCGCCCCAGCTCATCGAGCATATCGACAACTGTCTCGAGCAGAGGACCAGCATCCCCAGAAATCCGCCCCGTATCGGCAGCAAGCCCAACAGCCTCATCAAACGAAAGCAACTCAAACGAGAAAGGAACGACATACGACCCAGAACGCTTAGCCATAACCCAAAGTCCCCTCAACATAAAAAGAGGCCCGAATCAACAACGAGCCCTTCCCATTCAAAATATCAGCCAAACACCGCTTTGCAGCAGAATCAAGGCCACAGCCAAGTGGCCTAACCCACCAGTTGCAAACAACCACGTAAACGACCTGGGAGCGGTTTGGGGCTTTGCTCGATACAAGTTCCGCACGAGCCGAAGGCCACTTAATGTGGCCTTCGTGCGAGCAGGACTGTCCGCAGTAGCGAGCAATGCCCCAAACCGCGTCCCCCAGTAACGCCTACGAGAAGTCAGCAACCTGAGCAGTCAGCGCCTCCAGGATCTCCTTGAGCTCAGCTGCACGGTCCCTCTTCTTCTGGACCACCGCGGGCGCGGCCTTGGCCACAAAGCCCTCGTTGGCGAGCGTCTTCTCGCAGCCGGCGAGCTCCTTCTGGGTTGCGGCAATCTCCTTCTCCAGACGTGCCTTCTCGGCCGAAAGATCGACCTTGCCCTCGAGCACCACAAAGACCTCGACGCCGCTGTCGACCATGGCGATGCTCGCGGCCGGCTTCTCAACATCGGTACCCATGACCAGCGAGGCGGTATTGGCCAGCGGCTCGATGGTCGAGCGCAGGCTCTCGAGCTTCTCGATGTCCTCGGCACCGGCACGCACGACCACGTCGAGCTCGGCCTTGGGGCTCAAGCGATAACGCGAACGCGTGGCGCGGGCGGCAGAAACGACGGTGCGACACAGCTCAAACGCGCGCTCGGCGTCCTCGTCGACATACTTGACATAGTCGGCAGGCTCGGGCCACTTGGCGATCATGAGCGCCTCGGCGCGGTCCACGTTGCCCTTGGCGTCCAGGTCGAGCACGCTCGCCGGCATGTTGTCCCAGATCTCCTCGGTGACAAACGGCATGAGCGGGTGCATCAGGCGAATAGAGGTATCGAGCACAAAGATCAGGTTTCGCTGCGCCTGCAGACGGCCCTCGCCCTTCAGGCGCGCCTTGGTGACTTCGACGTACCAGTCGCAGACCTCGTTCCAGAAGAACTGCTGAACGCCGCGGGCCATGTCGCCAAAGGTGTAGTTCTCGATGCCCTCTGTGACCATCTTGACGGCCTTGGCCAGACGGCTGAACATCCAGGCGTCGGCCGGCGTCTCCACGACGGGCTCGCCGGGCGTGTAGCCCTCCATGTTCATAAGCAGGAAGCGGCTCGCGTTCCAGATCTTGGTCACAAACGACTTGGCCTGCTCGGTACGCGGGCTGTCGATAAGCTTCTTGGTCTTCTTATCGATGTTCGCGTCAAACTTGACGTCCTGGTTGTTGGTGCAGAGCGTCAGCAGGTTGTAACGCATGGCATCGGCGCCGTACATGCCAATGAGGTCCATGGGGTCAACGCCGTTGCCCTTGGACTTGGACATGCGGCTGCCGTCCTTGGCAAGAATCGTCGGGTAGATGACGACGTCCTTAAACGGCACCTCGTCCAGGAAGTACAGCGAGCTCATGACCATGCGGGCGACCCACAGCGCGATGATGTCGCGCGCGGTGACGAGCGCCGTCGTGGGGTGATGTCCCTCGAGCAGCTCCGGCTTTTGGGGCCAGCCCTGCGTGGCGAAAGTCCACAGCTGCGAGCTGAACCAGGTGTCCAGCACGTTCTCGTCCTGATGCACGTGATGACCGCCGCACTTAGGGCACACGTCGGTGTCCTCGGTAAGGGCATCCTCCCAGCCGCAGTCCTCGCAGTAGAACACGGGAATACGGTGGCCCCACCACAGCTGGCGGCTGATGCACCAGTCCTTGAGGTTCTCCATCCAGGTGGTATAGGTCTGCGTCCAACGCGCGGGGTGGAAGGTCACCTTGCCGGAGTTGACGGCATCGAGCGCCGGCCCCTTGAGCTTGTCGACGGCCACAAACCACTGCTCGGACAGCCACGGCTCCAGTGCGGAGTCGCAACGGTAGCAGTGCATGACGGAGTGATCGTGATCCTCGACGTGATCGAGCAGGTCGTGCTCCTCAAACCACTTGATGACGGCCTCGCGGCACTCCTCGCGGGTCATGCCGGTAAACTCGCCGTAGCCCTCGACGACCACCGCATGCTCGTCAAAGATGTTGATCTGCGGCAGGCCGTGGGCCTGACCCATGGCGTAGTCGTTGGGGTCGTGGGCCGGGGTGACCTTGACAAAGCCGGAGCCAAAGTTGGCGTCGACATGCCAATCCTCAAAGATGGGGATCTCACGGTCGACGATGGGGAGCTTGACGGTCTTACCCACAAAGGCGGCCTTCTCGGGGTCCTTCGGGGAGACGGCCACGCCCGTGTCGCCGAGCATGGTCTCGGGGCGCGTAGTGGCGACGACGATGTAGTCCTGGCCGTTGACCGGCTCGGTCAGCGGGTAGCGCAGGTGCCACAGGTGACCCTTCTCGTCCTTGTACTCGGCCTCGTCGTCCGAGATGGCGGTGGTGCAGTTGGGGCACCAGTTGACGATGCGCTTGCCGCGGTAGATCAGGCCGTCGTGGTACCAGTCGCAGAACACCTTGCGCACGGCCTGGGCGTAGTCCTCGTCCATGGTAAAGCGCTCGTTATCAAAGTCGACGGAGCAGCCCATACGCTTGATCTGCTCGACGATGATGCCGCCGTACTCGTGGGTCCAATCCCAGCAGGCGTCGACAAACTTATCGCGGCCGATCTCCAGGCGGCTGATGCCCTCGCTCTTGAGCTTCTTGTCGACCTTGGTCTGCGTGGCGATACCGGCGTGGTCGGTACCGAGCACCCAGCGGGTGGACCTGCCGCGCATGCGGGCCATGCGGACGATGGCATCCTGGATGGAATCGTCGGTGGCGTGACCCATGTGGAGCTTGCCGGTCACGTTGGGAGGCGGAATGGTGACAGTGCAGTCGCCCACGCCCTCACGGCGCTTGTAGTAGCCGCCGTCGAGCCACTTCTGCAGGATCGCCGGCTCGTTGGTCGACGGATCGTAGTTTTTGGGCATTTCTTCCATATATCTCTCCCTGTCCCGCCGGCGTGTCCGCCTGCTTAGGTATCGATTACTTCAGTCTGTAATGACTTCGCTGAGGCTTAAACAAACACACAGAATAACACAGGTAGTTGGGGTTATTGCGTATATATAAAATAGCCTCCGACCGCGGGTGGTCGGAGGCTATTCAAATTCACATTTGCGAAACCTACCATTTAGGGACAGGTTTATTTTGGTCGGTTTTATATGGGCAAACGTCATTCTCCCTGATAAAACCTGCCAAAATAAACCTGTCCCTTTTTGGCAGGTTAGCCGTAGATGCGCTGGGGCTGCTCGGTGCCCTTTACGGAGGCTTCGGTCACGATGACCTTGGCGACTCCTTCCTCGCTCGGCAGGTCGAACATCGTCTGCTGCAGCACGTCCTCGCAGATGGAGCGCAGGCCGCGGGCGCCGGTCTTGCGGGCAAGCGCCATGCGGGCAATCTCGTGCAGGGCGGCGTCCTCAAACTCAAGCTCAACGTCCTCGAGCTGGAACATCTTGCGGTACTGACGCACAACGGCGTTCTTTGGCTCGGTCAGGATCGATACCAGGTCGTCCTCGTCGAGCGCCTGTGTCTGGGTGACGACGGGCGTACGTCCCACAAACTCGGGGATCATACCAAAGGCGTTGAGGTCCTGCGGGAGCACCTGACGCAGCAGGTCGTTCTCGTCGACCGAGGTTGGGCCGGCGATCTCGGAGTTAAAGCCCACGCCCTTGTTGCCCACGCGATCGGCGATAATCTTGTCCAGACCCACAAAGGCACCGCCGCAGATAAACAAGATATTGGTCGTGTCGATCTGCAGCAGCTCCTGCTGGGGGTGCTTGCGGCCGCCGGTGGGCGGAACGCTTGCCACCGTGCCCTCAAGGATCTTAAGCAGCGCCTGCTGAACGCCCTCGCCCGAAACGTCGCGGGTGATGGAGAGGTTCTCGGCCTTGCGGGCTATCTTGTCGATCTCGTCCACGTAGATGATGCCGACCTGCGCACGCTCGATATCGCCATCGGCAGCATTGATGAGCTTGAGCAGGATGTTCTCCACGTCCTCGCCCACGTAACCGGCCTCGGTGAGTGCGGTGGCGTCGGCGATGGCAAACGGCACCTCGAGGATGCGCGCGAGCGTCTGGGCGAGCAAGGTCTTACCGGTACCGGTGGGACCGAGCAGCAAGATGTTGGACTTGGCGAGCTCCACCTCGTCCATATCGTCGTCGAGCCGCGAACCCGCACCCGAGGCCTCGTCAAAGGCCGAAAGCGCGGCGCCGCCCTCGATCACGCGACGGTAGTGGTTGTACACGGCAACCGACATGGCGCGCTTGGCGTCTTCCTGACCCATGACATAGGCCGAAAGCTCGTCATAGATCTCGTGCGGGGTCGGCACGTGCGTAATGACCTGACGCACGTCGTCCTCGAGCTCAAAGCCCTCGGCCTCGGGATCCATGGCAGGCTGCCCGGCAGCCTGACCGTGGTCGTTGAGGAAGCCCGGCAGCTTGCCGTTGCAGGCGGCATCCATAAAGTCCGAAGCCAGCGACTCCTCCAAGATCTCGGAGCAGGCGGCAACGCACTCGTCGCAGATAAAGATGTTGGTGGGGCCCTTTACAAGGCGGCGCACCTGACCCTGCTCTTTTCCGCAGAAGGAGCAGCGGATGGGGTTGCCGTTCTCGTCAAAGTTGTCCTGCATGTTACCGGCCATCCTAGGCGTCCTTCGCGGCAAGATCGCGCGAGGTAACGATACGGTCGATCAGGCCGTAGTCAAGCGCCTCGGCAGCGGTCAGGTAGTTGTCGCGCTCGGTATCGGCCTGGACCTTCTCGATCGGCTGGCCCGAGGCGTCGGACAAGATCTGGTTGAGCTCGCGACGGGTCTTCTTGATCTCCTCGGCCACGATCTCGATCTCGGTCTGCTGACCCTGGGCACCGCCACTGGGCTGGTGAATCATGACCTTGGAGTGCGGCAGGCAGAAGCGCTTGCCCTTGGCGCCGGCCGAAAGCAGCACGGCGGCCATAGACGCGGCCATACCGACGCAAATGGTGGAGACCTGCGGCTTTATAAAGTTCATAGTGTCCAGAATCGCCAGGCCGGAGTAGACCTCGCCACCGGGCGAATTGATGTAGAGCGAGATATCCTTCTCGGCATCCTGGCTCTCAAGATGCAGCAGCTGGGCAACGACCAGGTTGGCACTGACGGAGTT
Organism: Collinsella sp. LCP19S3_B11; assembly: GCF_052121915.1. Lineage (NCBI taxonomy): Bacteria > Bacillati > Actinomycetota > Coriobacteriia > Coriobacteriales > Coriobacteriaceae > Collinsella > Collinsella sp. LCP19S3_B11. The sequence goes on along the minus strand of NZ_JBQKDI010000002.1, from coordinate 110,002 downwards.
GATCTCCTCGCCCAAGAAGATGATGCGGTCGTTGAGCAGGCGCGAATAGATATCGTAGCTGCGCTCGCCGCGCGGCGTCTGCTCGATAACGTATGGCACGAGGGCGGAATCGAACTTAGCGATCATACGCATCTCCATTTCTCTCTTGCGGACCAAATTGGTTCTAGATAAACGTACGGTGCCCGCATGCTATGCATTGGCTGGCACCGTACGAAGCAACCGAATAACCGGTTTATAACTTTACCCCATCACGGGCGCCTGCATGCGCTCGCGGGAAAGGTGGCGAGAATTACTCGGCGTCCTTGGCGGTCTCGTCGACCTCGGTCACCTTGGCGTTCTCGACCAGGTGGTCGACGGCCTTGGAGCGACGGATGGACTCGCGGACGGCAGGCATGCGTCCATCGGCGATGAACTCGGCCTTGGAAGCCTCGACGTCCTTGACGCCGGCCTTCTCGAACTCGGCGTTGACGTCGTCCTCGGTGACCTCGATCTTGAGCTCACGCGCGAGGGCGTCGAGCGCCAGGGACTCGCGGGCAACATCGTTGGCCTGCTTGTGCAGGTCGCCGATGAACTGCTCCATGGTCAGGCCGGAAGCGGGCAGCCAGGTGTCCAGCGTCATGCCGCGGGCAGCGAGGTTGGACAGGAAGTTCTGGCCAAGCTCCTCAAAGACAGACTGCTCGTAGTCGGCGTCCATCTCCTCGAGCTGCAGACGCTCGGCGAGAGCGGCGACGCAACGGTTCTCCTTCTCGGCCGGAAGGCGGGAAGCCTTGTCCTGCTCGATCTCGAGCTTGATGGCGTCGCGCATAGCGTCGATGCTGTCGAAGCCAAAGTCGGACTTGACAAGCTCGTCGGTGAGCTCGGGGGTGTTGCGGACCTTGATGCCCTTGACGGTGATCTCGACGGTGTGGGTCTCGGCCTCCTCGCCATCCTCGACCTCGTCGGTCCAGGTGACGGTCTTGACGTCGTCGACGTTAGCACCGATCAGAGCCTCGTTGAACTCCTTGGGGTTGCTGTCGCTACCGGCGATGAGCATGCGGCCCTCGGCAGCGAAGTTGTCGGCGTTCTCGACGGCCTTGAGGTCGACGGTAACGTAGTCCTCGGCCTCGACGGCGCGACCCTCGACGTCCTCGAAGGTGGCACGGTAGTTGAGGAGCATCTCGACCTGGTTGTTGATCTCGGACTCGGTGACCTCCGCGGGAGGCATCTCGATCTCGACGGCGTCGTAGGAGGAGAGCTCGGCAGCAGGACGCAGGGAGAACTCGACGGTGTAGGTGTAGTCCTCGTGATCCTTGGCGAGGTCGAGCTCCTTGTAGTCACCGTTCTTGGTGGGGACGATGTCCAGCTCGTTGAGGACGGCGGGCTCGTTGGCGGCGATCAGATCGTTGGTGGCCTGAGCGAGGGTGGCCTCGGCGCCAAGAGCAGCGTCGATGACCGGACGGGGAGCCTTGCCGGCACGGAAGCCCGGGAAGCGGTACTTCTTGGCGGTGTCCTTGTAGGCCTTCTTGATCGCGGCGTCGACGTCGGCGGCCGGGATGGTGACCGTAGCGGTGAGCTTGGCGTCCTTGACGTCAGAAGCGGTGATGTTCAACACGTTCCTCCTCATACTGCCCAGCTTATCTGAGGTGCTGGTACCTTTATGCAACAAAGTGTCGCGACGGCCGAGGCCGACGCAGGTGCGTTGGTGCGGGCGAAAGGACTCGAACCTTCACGGGAATCCCACCAGAACCTAAATCTGGCGCGTCTACCAATTCCGCCACGCCCGCATGAGCGCACAGACTAGGAATGATAGCAGATACGAACGGCAAGCGCACGCACACCTTTTTAGGCCCACGACCTCACCACGAGTTACAGCGGAACAGGGTAGCTAATTTGGGACGGGGCTTTTTTTAGCTACCCCGCTTTTGGGGGTAGCTAAAAAAGCCCCGTCCCAAATTAGCTACCCCCATCGGCTATCTCCTGCAGCCCACAATTCGGTTGAAAAGTGGGCTGCAGTTTCCTCGGGCTTGCCAAAGAGCGGCGGCTGCCGCGCCTCGCCTACTCCCCCAGCAGGGCCTTCTCGGGCGTGATCGGCAGCGAGCGAACCTGGTGGCCGGTGGCGTGCGCCACGGCCGAGGCAACGGCGGCGAGCGGTGTGTTGATGACGACCTCGCCGATCGACTTGGCGCCAAACGGGCCCGTCGGCTCGTAGCTCGGCTCAAAGGCCACGCGAATGCTGCCGATATCCAGGCGCGTGGGCAGCTTGTAGCTCATAAAGTTACCGGTGCGCAGGCGGCCGCGGTCGTCGTGCTCGACAATCTCGTAGAGTGCGTGACCGATGCCCTGGGCAATGCCGCCCTCGGCCTGGACACGCGCGAGTGCCTCGTTGATCACGGTGCCGCAGTCCACAGCCGCCGCATAGTCCACCACAGTCACCTTGCCGGTGGCCTTGTCGACCTCGACCTCGGCAATGCCGGCCATAAACGGCGGAGGCGAAACGGGCAGGCAGGCAGAAGCATGCGAGGTGAGCGCGTCGCCGCCCGCGATGTTCTTGACGCACAGGTTGGCAAAGTCGCGCAGCGTGAGGTAGCGGCCGCACTCGCGAGCGGCGCGCTCGTCAGACAGACGCACGTACTGGCCGTCGAAGACCACGTCGGCGGCGTCCACGTCCCACATCTGGGCGGCCTTGGCGCAGATCTTCTCGCGCAGCTCGGTCGCGGCATTCTTGGCTGCCAGGCCCGTCACGTACGTGCCCGAGCTCGCGTACGAGCCGGCATCGAACGGCGAGACGTCGGTGTCCACGCCGCGCACCACGATAAGCGAGCTCTCCACGCCCAGCTCCTCGGCGGCAATCTGCGCCAGGATCGTGTCGACACCCATGCCGTTATCGGTGGCGCCGGTGCCGATGGTAATGAAGCCATCCTCCTCCAGGCGCATGTCGATGCCGGCGATATCCACATTGGAAATGCCCGAGCCCTGCATGGTGAGCGCGCAGCCCAGGGCGCGCACGCGGTCGCCCAGGTCCACGGCCAGCGGCTTGTCGCGCCAGCCGATCATGTCCATCGCACGCAGCAGGCAGCGGTCGAGCGCGCAGGCGTTGAGCTTTTCGTTGTAGTACTGCGGCATAATCTCGCCCTCGCGCACGATGTTCTTAAGGCGCAGGTCGGCGGGGTCCATGTGCAGCATGTCGGCGAGCTCGTTGACGGCGCTCTCCACGGCAAACTGGCCCTGGGTGGCGCCGTAGCCGCGATACGCACCGCCGCGGTTGGTGTTGGTGTAGACGGCGTCCCACCTAAAGCGGCTCGCCTTCACGTGGTTGTAGATGGGCAGGCTCTTGTGACCCGAGAGGCCGATCGTCGTGGTGGCATGCTCGCCATACGCGCCGGCGTTGGACAACGTGTGCAGGTCGATGGCCGTGATGGTGCCGTCTTTCATGGCGCCCAGCTTGACGGTCATCTGCATCTGGTGACGCGAGTTGCCCGCAGTGATGGTCTCCTCGCGGGTGTAGCAGCAATAGCTCGGACGGCCAGTCTGCTGCGTCACGAACGCCACGAAGATCTCGCAGCAGCCCGTCTGCTTGGAGCCAAAGCCGCCGCCGATGCGCGGCTTAATAACCTGCACCTGCGACTGCGGAATGTCGAGCGACTGCGCGACCATGCGGCGCACATGAAAGGGCACCTGCGTGGAGGTGGTCACCGAGATGCGGCCGAACGCGTCGGTCGTCGCGAAGGCACGGAAGGTCTCCATGGGCGCGGTCTGCGTGGCCTGGCTGGTGTAAGTGCGCTCAAAGACGATGTCGCTCTGGGCGAAGGCCTCGTCCAGGTCGCCAAAATCGCTGGTACCGCTGCACACCAGGTTGCGAGCAACGTCGCCGCCCTGCGGGAACATAAAGGTCACGTCGCCCTCGGGGTGGACCACGATGTCGTTATCGAGCGCCTGGGTAAAGTCGAGCAGAGGCTCGAGCACCTCGTAGTCGACCTTGATGAGCTTGAGCGCCTTGTCGGCGGCCTCCTCGGTCTCGGCGGCGACGATCGCCACCTCCTCGTTTTGGTAGCGCACCAGGTTCTCGAGGATCAGGCGGTCGTAGGGGCTCGGCTGCGGATAGCTCTGGCCGGCGATGGTAAAGCGGCGCTTGGGCACGTCCTCGTAGGTGTAGACGCCCACCACGCCGGGCACCTTCAGGGCGCTCGACGTATCGATGGAGCGGATCTTGGCACGGGCATACGGGCTGCGCTTGAGCTTGACGATAAGGGCGCCGGCGGGCACCAGGTCTCCTGTGTAGACGGGACGCCCCTCGAGCAGGGCCTTCGAGTCCTTCTTGGGCTGCTTATGGGTGATCTGCTTGTACGAGACGCCATCGCAGCTGGTGTCGTTGACCGGAAGCTCGGGCATCTCAAAGCCCACCTGCACACCGGACTCGTTAAGGAAGCGGACGATGGCGCGCAGCTGGCTCTCGTAGCCGCTGCAACGGCAGAGGTTGCCGGCGAGCTGGCGCGAGAGCTCTTCGCGCGTGGCGACGAGGCTCGGGTCCTCCTTGGCGGCGCGGGCAAGCGCCAGCACGTTCATGATGAGGCCGGAGGCGCAAAAACCGCACTGCTCGGCGCCTTCGGCAGCCATTGCGTGGGCGAGCGCCTCGGACTCGGCCTTGAGGCCCTCGAGCGTGGTGACGGAGCGGCCCTCGACGCGCGCAGCGGGAACCGAGCAGCTCAGCACCGGGTCGCCATCGAGCCACACCGTGCACAGGCCGCAGTTGGTGGTTTCGCAGGCGCAGCGCACCGACGCGCAGCCCTGCTCGCGCAGCAGCGCAAAGAGCATGGTGTCGGGGGCAATCTGAACCTTGACCTTGCGGCCGTTGAGCGTAAAGGAAAGATCGATGAGTTTGGCAGCCATTAGCGCACCTCGCTAGAATCGACGCCGGGCACGCGGCGGCAGGAATACTCGTCCGTGGCAAACTTAGGCACTTGCACGCCCTCGAGCTCGCGGGCAAGCGAGGCCGAAAGCTCGATGCCGGCGGCGCGGCGCACGGCCTGCACGGCAAGCGGCGCCGAGATACGACGACGGTACTCGGCCGAGCCCCACAGGTTGGTGCCGTAGCTCAGCGCGCGTACGGACGCGGCCAGGGCGCGCAGCTCGTCCTCGGAAGGCTGCTCGCTCACCAGGCCGCACGCCTCGCCCTGCAGCAGGGTCGCGCGCAGCGGGCGTGCGCCCACGGTGACATGCCAGCTGTTGTCCCACCAGGCAGCGGTGACATTAAGCGAGGGGAAGTCGGTCGCGGCCTTGCGCACGGCCTCGTAGCTTGCGCGGTAATCGTGCTTAACGACCACCACGTGCTCGATCACGTCGCGCACGTAGCCCATATCCACGAACTCGGCGAGCGGCACGCGGCCGGCACCCGTCAGCTCAACGTACGAATCGAGCGCCAAAAAGGCCGAGAGCACGTCCGAGAAACCAAAGCGACCGTAGATGCTGCCGCCCACCGTGGCGGTGTTGCGCAGCTGCACGCCCACGATATCGTGGACGGCGAACTCAAAGACATGGTTGACAAGCGCGTTGAGCTCGGCATGGCGCTCGAGCTGGCGCAGGGTGCACATGGCACCGATGCGAAACTCGGTCTCGGTCTCCTCGATCTGATCGAGTCCGCAGGCCGAAAGGTCAATCGCCGTCGCCACGCGACGCGAACCCAGGCGCATCCAGATGCCGCCGCCCACAATCTTGTTGTTGCGGTTCTTCTGTAAGAGCTCATAGGCTTCGGCCGCGTTTCCAACGCGAACGTAGGTACCGAACTTGAGCACGTTCTCCCCCATCTCTTCACTTGTCCAGTACCTCTAAGTGTACCAAACGAGGGCGCACAGCCCTCGCCACCATAGAAAAAGGCTCCCAGCCTGATGGCTGGGAGCCTCATCACATGCTATGTCAAGCGAAGATTTAGCAGACGCCCTGGGCGAGCATGGCGTCGGCGACCTTCAGGAAGCCGGCGATGTTGGCGCCCATGACAAAGTTGCCCTCCTGGCCGTACTCCTTGGCGGTGTCGTCCACGTTGTGGAACATGCCGCGCATGAGCTGCTCGAGCTTGCCGTCGACCTCCTCGAAGGTCCATGACAGGTGCTCGGCGTTCTGGCTCATCTCCAGGCCGGACACGAGCACGCCGCCGGCGTTGGCAGCCTTACCGGGCATAAAGGCGACGCCGTTCTCCTGGAAGTAAGTCGTGGCCTCGATGGTCGTGGGCATGTTCGCGCCCTCGCCGACCACCTTGCAGCCGTTGGCGACGAGCGCCTGGGCGTCCTCGAGCAGCAGCGTGTTCTCGCGAGCGCAGGGCAGCGCGATATCGCAGGGCAGCTGCCACACGCCGCGGCCGTCTCCCTCGTGCCACACGGCGTTGGGCTTCTCGTCAACATACATGGCGAGCGTGACGCCCTTGTCGTGGCCGGAGCGCTTCTTGTTGTAGACGTGCTCGAGCACGGTGTAGTCGATGCCGTCGGGATCCTCGACCCAGCCGTGGGTATCGGAGCAGGCGAGCACCTTGCCGCCGAGCTGGGCGACCTTCTGGACCGCGTAGATAGCGACGTTACCGGAGCCGTGAACGACAACGTTCTTGCCCTCGAAGGAGTCGCCGCGGCTCTTGAGGTACTCGTCCACAAAGTAGACCAGACCGTAACCGGTGGCCTCGGTACGGGCGAGCGAGCCGCCAAAGGAGAGGCCCTTGCCGGTAAGGACGCCGGTCCACTCGTTGGTCAGGCGCTTGTACTGACCGAACATGTAGGCAACCTCGCGGCCGCCAACGCCCAGGTCGCCGGCGGGAACGTCGGTGTTGGGGCCAATGTGGCGATAGAGCTCGGTCATGAAGGACTGGCAGAAGTGCATGATCTCGTTGTTGGACTTGCCCTTGGGGTCAAAGTCGGAGCCGCCCTTGCCGCCGCCCATGGGAAGGGTGGTCAGGCTGTTCTTGAGGATCTGCTCCAGACCCAGGAACTTGAGCATACCCAGGGTGACCGTCGGGTTAAAGCGCAGGCCGCCCTTGTAGGGTCCAATGGCAGAGTTGAACTCGACGCGGTAACCGCGGTTGACCTGAACCTTGCCCTGATCGTCGACCCAGGGAACACGGAACATGACGATGCGCTCGGGCTCGACGAGGCGCTCCAGCAGGGCGGCCTCCTCGTACTCGGGGTGGGCATCGAGCGCCGGCTGGATGGTGCCGAGGATCTCGGTCGCGGCCTGGATGAACTCAGGCTGCTCGGGATAGCGGGCCTTGAGCTCTTCGAGAACTTTCTGCGTGTAGCTCATGCTTCCTCCAATGATGGGAAACGAAAATGTCGGTCACGGCACCCTATGCGCCGCGAACTTTATCGTGTATGGATAATATCGCACTGTTGCAGCAAAGTTTCGCATAAGCCGACGAGCAGATGTTTCATTTTGATTACGATGCAGGTAGAAGCGTTTTTGAGCACCCGACGTACAAATCGCGTGTTTCGAAGCTGTTTCGTCCACATGTTCCAAACCACCACAAAGGTGCCTGTCCCCAATGTGGTGGTGTTGGTGGTTAGAGGACGAGCTGGTGGTAGTCGGCAGGGGTTATGCGGCCTTCGGTGACAGCGCGGAAGGCGGCGAGTGCATCGCCCGAGAACGGCATGGCCCAGCACAGGCCGCAACCTGCGGTAATGGAGCCGGGCAAAGGCATAATGCGCCCGGGCACGCCGGCATCCAGGCACAGCCGCTCGCATTCCATCACATCGAAGGTGCTATCGAACGAAACGATGATCTTGCGTTCGTGGTCGAGGGCATCACCGGACGGGCCTTCGCGGTGTGCCTCACGATACGCCGCGGCGGCCGCTTCCTCTTCCGCAGTATGTCCACAGCCACCGCAACCACAGGTACAGGGCTCGGAACCATCGCAAGTGCAAGGCTCTCCCGTGTCGGGGCAAATATCGTGAGACATGGCAACTCCAATCGTCTAGGCGAGTAACTCGGCCGCCGCAAACTCCTCGGGCGTATTGACGTTCTCGAAGCAGAGCGTCGAACCCGCGGACTTAACAATCTGCGGCTCATCCATATAACCAGCCTGAACGCGATTGATCAGGCAGCGAATCCGCTGGCGGTCGCAGGCGAGCAACTCTTGGGCAACCGGCGCACACGCGTCACGGCGCCAGACGGCGCAAAGCGGCTCAATCCCCCGCTCCTCGCGCGGTACGCACACGTCGAGCGCCTCGGCCTCAACACGATCGGCAAGCGTGCCGATGAGCTCCGGCGAGACAAACGGCATATCGCAGGCGACGATCGCCACGAGCGGCAATCGGGTCGCGGCCAACGAGCTCGCGATGCCGCGCATGGCACCCGCCGGCCCTTCAAGGTCCGCCACCACACGCGGCACCAGGCCGCCAAACGCGTGCTCCTCAAGATAGGCAAGCTCGCTGGGACGCGAAGTTGTCACGACCAACTCGCCGGCAACTGGCGCCAGCCGACCAAGCACGCGCTCGATGAGCGGCTCGCCGCAAAACGCCATGCGCGCCTTATCGCAGCCCATGCGCGACGACAACCCGCCCGCCTGGACGACACAAGAAAGATCGGCCCGTCTTACGGTAGTCATACGGCAAACCACCCCCATCGGCATGCTCAAAACCCGGCACACGAAGCCAAATGCCGTCGCCGATAAAGCCGGCGGCACGGCAAACCCATGCAAAAACAAAACAGCGCCTTTGCGGCACGCAGCAAGACCGCGAGCACAAAAGCGCTGGTAGCGTATGGCGGGAACGTATGTGAATCGAACACATCCAAGACGTTTTGCACGCCTCGCAACGGTTTTGAGGACCGCGGAGCCCACCGGAGCCCATCCGTTCCCGAGTGCGGAGGTATTTTACCAAACCGTGCAGCCAATCTAGCGCAGGGACCTCAGGCCGCCGGCATCCTTGTCGAGCACCGTAAAGCGCACGGCATCCAGGTGCTCCAAGATGCTGATGGCGCGTTTGCGCGACACACCCAGGGCCTCGCGCAGTACGCTCGTGGTCGCAGCGCCGCCGGCTGTCTCAATGGCGGCGGCGACGAGCTCACGCGCATGGGCCTCGGCGGCGGCAGACAGGGCAACGTCGCGCTCGACCTTAACGATCGAGCGGTTGAGCGAAAGCTCGCGCAGGGCACGCGTCATGGTGTCGCGACCGAGCTGCAGCTGTTCGCCCACCTCGGGAAGCGCCGGTGCATCCAGGCCAGCCTCGTCAAGCAGCGCGACGATGCGCTCGCAAGCCTCTCGCACCACGCGTGCCGCCGCGGCGGCCGAATGCGGATCGAATACCTCGGCGCCCTCGGCGGCGCACACGCCACGCGAGCAGCCCTCGGCAATCAGAGCCGAGGCAACGCCTTCATCAGCGGCAGGCCACGCAGCATGGGCAACGGCGCCAGGCGTAAAGCCCGTCTCCTTGGGAGCCGCCGCGTGCATGGCTGACAGGGTCGCCGCCAGCGCATCCATAGCGGCGTCGAGCGCGGAAGAATCTGCATACAGCGAGCCATCCGAGCCAGCAAGCGCGCAAGCAGCGCCCTGCGCCACCAGCCCGCGCAGCGCGGTATCGACCTCGCCGATACCAAGATCCAAACCCCTAGCAACATCAACGGCCGCAACCGGCAACGTCTGCAGCGCCAACCACGCCTCAACACCAGCGACGGCATCGCCGGCCTCAAGCGCTGCAAGCAGCGTGCGCTCCCCCGCCGAAAGCTCGCGCGAGCGACGGCAGCGCGAAAGCAGCACACGCCCGCCGCCAATGAGCATAACGGGCGAATACGACAGCACCACGGCATGGTCTCCGGCTCGCAGCGGCAGCGGCTCCTCCAAGCGCACTTGTACGGTACGGGTCTCGCCCACCGCCATGGGGGCCTCACCCTCCAAAAGCATGATGCGGCCAACAACCTCGGCCGTGCCGGCCATCACATGCACGCGCGCGCCCGACTCGAGCACGCGCGGCTTGGCGCCCTCGCGACCCAGGTAGGTGAATGTCATCATAAAGCGCAACGTCTGACCAAAACGGCCCTCCACGCCGAGCATCTCACCGCGATCGAGCGCGGCGACAGCATCGCCCACCAAGTTGAGCGCCACGCGCTGTCCGGGCAGTGCCAGCGGCGTGTCACCATGCACCTGAATCCCGCGCACGCGACAGACCGTACGCGACGGCAAGGCCATCAGCTCGTTGCCCACCGCAACCGGCGCATCGTGCAGCGTTCCCGTCACGACGGTGCCGACGCCCTTGATCGTAAAGCAGCGGTCAATCGGCAGGCGCGGCGCAGCATCGCCACGCTCGGCACGCTCGCGACAGGAATCCCAGTAGGCACTTACCTGCTCGTCGAGCACCGCAAGGAGCCCGTCGATCCCCTCGCCCGTCTTAGACGACACGGGCACAATCGGCGCGCCCGCAAACACGGTACCCGACAAAAAGTCATCGACATCGAGCTCGGCCAGCTCAATCATTTCGCTATCGGCCAGGTCGCACATCGTCAGCGCGACCACCATATGCGTAACGCCCAGCAGCTCCAGCACATGCACGTGCTCGCGGGTCTGCGGCATAACGCCCTCGACGGCCGAGACCACCAGCACGGCCACGTCGATACCCGTGGCGCCCTGCACCATGGCGCGCAAGTAATGCGCGTGGCCCGGCACGTCGACCAGGCCCACGATCTTGCCGCTCGGCAACGCCAGCTCGCCAAAGCCGAGCTCCACGGTCATACCGCGACGGCGCTCAACCTCCAGACGGTCGGGATTCTTGCCGGTCAGAGCCTCGATCAGTGCCGACTTACCGTGGTCGACGTGGCCCGCCGTGCCAACGATAACGGGACACTCCACCAGCGCCTGAACCTCACTCATCGTGCAACCGCCTTCTCAACGCACGCGACGAGCGTCGATGCCGCCGTCTCGACATCGCGGTCGCCCACGAGCGTGCGCACATCAAACAGAATGCGGTCGTGCGAGGCGCGCGTGACGACCGGCGTATCGAAGTCTTGGACGAGCGAGCGCTTGAGCGCGTCGAGGGACAGGCGCCCGTCGACCGGGCAGACGGCCACGCACATCGTGGGTAGCTCCACGGTAGGCAGCGAGCCGCCGCCGGGAGTCGACGACTCCTCGACGATTTCCACCTGCACGGCGCACGGACAGCCAGCCTTATCGAGGCCCGCCACCATCAGCTCGCGCAGCTTGCGTGCGCGACGCTCCAGATGAGCCTGCGGAAGCGTGAGCATGTTGAGCACCGGCACCTCACGATGGGCCACATCCGCCCCATCCATGTAAATGCGCAGTGTAGCCTCGAGCGCTGCCAGCGCGAGCTTGCCCGGGCGCAGGGCACGCATGAGCGGATGCGACCCGCAGGCCTGGACCAGATCGCGACGGCCCATGATAATGCCCGCCTGTGCGGCACCGAGCAGCTTATCGCCCGAGCACGACACGATATCGAGCCCCGCCGCGACCGAAGCCGGCGTGGGCTCCTCACCGCCGCGCACCAGGATATCATCGGGCAACAGCGCGCCCGAGCCCTGGTCCTCGTAGAACAGCAGGCCATGCTTGTGAGCAAGCGCCGCAAGCTCCCGAGAACCCACCTCCTCGTGAAAACCCTCGATGCGATAGTTGGAAGGATGAACCTTAAGGATCATCGCCGTATCGGGCGTGATGGCGCGCTCGTAGTCGCTCAAATGCGTGCGGTTGGTGGCCCCGACCTCGACGAGTTTGGCGCCCGAGGCCACCATGACATCGGGAATGCGGAAGCTGCCGCCAATCTCGACAAGCTCGCCGCGGCTGACGATGACCTCCTTGCCCGCGGCATGGGTTGCCAACACCAACAGCACGGCGGCCGCGTTATTGTTGACGACCAGCGCATCCTCGGCACCGGTAAGCGAGCGGATGAGTTGCGCGGCATGCTCTTTGCGCGACCCGCGCGAGCAGGTGTCCACGCTGTACTCGAGCGTGCTGTAGCCGCGTGCGACCTCGGCCACGGCCTTGGCGGCCGACTCCGCGAGCGGGGCTCGACCCAGATTTGTATGGATAACAACACCCGTGGCGTTGACGGCGGGACGCAGGCTCGGCAGCGCGGAGCGATGCGCACGCCACTCGATAGCCGATGCCAGCTCGCGCTTAGAGCGCGGGGCGGCACCGGCGCGAATGGCGGCGCGCTCCTCGTCGAGCTCGGCCGTGACGGCGGCATGCACCACCGCGTCGCAGGTCTCCCCCGCCGCCTTCACCACCGGCCACTCGGCAAGCAGCTCGTTGACGGAAGGAATGGCGCGCAGGCGGACGCGCACCTCATCGGACATGTTCTGGCTATCGCTCATGTGCGGCCTTTCAAAAGAAACGTGGATCAGTCGAATACATCAGCTGAGTCAATTACTCGTCATTATCCCCGCGCGCGACAATCTTTTCCACGCGAACGGCGTTTTCCTGGGTGAGCGCTGCACCCGTCAACGGGTCCCAGCGCAGCGGCGTGTGGTCGAGCGGCCCGACACCCAGGGCCTGCCGGCCACCACCCTCAGCACCCAATGCGCGTCCGCCGGGAGCGGCCGAGGTGAAGATGCACGCCGGATGCAGATACGGCGTCGTCTCCACGCGCACGCGATCGCGGCCCATGTCGCTCACAAGCTCGACGACCTCGCCATCGGCGATACCCATGTGAGCGGCGACATCCGCGTTCATCTGCACGGCGTCCAAGTCCGACCCCGCCTCGGCGGCACCGGCCGCCGCGAGCCTGCGCGAGGTATGCGACTCAAAGGGTCGATTGCCGCTAATGAGGCGAAACATCCCCGGGCCAGGCTCCACCATGGGAGCGATCCAGTTGGGTACACGACCCAGGCCGGCTCGTTCCCATACGTCACTTGCCAGCGCAATTTTGCCGCCGGCAAGCGGAATCACCGGCTCACCCGTGCGCGACGGCAGCGCCACGCCCGTATCGGCCCAACCGCGCTCCTTGAGTGCGGCAAGATCAATCCCAAACGGAGCCACCTGAGCAGCGGCCAGATCGTCGAACGTAAAGTCGAAGCACTCGCCAACGCCGCAGGCCGCAGCCAACCCGGCAAAAATCTCCCGCCCCGGTCTCGTGTCGTCATGCAAAATGGGCAGCACGGCGTTGCGGTAGAACACGCGCGAATCGTTGACGCCCACGACCGTGCCCACGCCGCGGTCGGCCTCCAGATACGTCACGTCGGGCAGCACGAAGTCAGAAGCACGCGCCGTCTCGGACCAGCGAATATCAATCGTCACGAGCAAGTCGAGCTGCTGCAAAATACCCAACCAAGCCTGTGCATTGCCATAGCCCGCACCGGGGTTACTGGCATAGACGATGAGCCCACGCAAATCGCCGGCAAGAATCGACTGACCGATGGTCGTGCACAGGCCGCGCACCGGATCGACCAGTGGATAACGCTCGGACCCCAGCTTGGGCCTGCGCGGCACCGGCGGCGTCGCAAAGCGTGCGGGATCGAGATCGCCCAACACAAGCGGCGTGGGCGGATTGAGCGCACCGCCCTCATGCCCGATGCAGCCCAGCAGCACATCGACCAAGCAAATTGCGCGCGCGGTCTGGGTGCTATTGGCATACGCGATACCGATGCCGCCATGAAAGCCCGCATCCACCACAGTGGCAGGCGCTGCGGCAGCGAGATCGCGCGCCGTGGCGACAATCTCTGCGGCCGGCACGTCGCACATCGACTCGGCCCACTCGGGCGTCCAAGCACTGGCCGCCTGCGCCAGCTCGTCAAAACCCGTGGTATAGCGGTCCACGAACTCGTGATCGTACAGGTCCTCGGCAATCAACACGTGGACAATACCCAACAGCAGCGCCAAGTCGCAGCCCGGGCGCACGCGGAGCCAGCGATCGGCAAGCGCGGCCGAGCCGCTGCGCCGGGGGTCAACCACGATGATCTTCGCCCCGCGCCGGCGCGCATCGTTGAGCGCATCGACGGCCCCCATCGTCGACGAATCGACAATGGAACGCCCCAGGTACATGATGCAGTCGGTATGCGCCAGGTCGGAGGCGGGACTATAGCCCAGGCTGTGCTCCCAACCGGTAAGTCGGCTCACCTCGCAGGCGCCATCGGCACCGTACACGTTGGGCGAACCCAGCGCATGCATAAAACGATACGCCCAGTAGCGGTCGAACGAGGGCACACCAAGTGTCATGCCCAGCGCACGGGGCCCGCGCTCGTCAACAATCCCCAAAAGGCGCTCGGCAATCTGCGCGAACGCCTCGTCCCAAGTAATCGCATCAAACCCCGAGCCATCCCGGCGGCGTCGCATGGGGTGCACGATGCGGTCGCGCTCGTCAAACGGCATTGCCAGGCGATGCCGTCCGCGGGCGCACAGGGCACGCGCCGCGCACGGATGTCCCGGCACTGGCAACTCGGCCACCACACGCCCATCCTCAACATGGGCCGCAAAGGCGCAATCGGCATAGCATCCCCCGCATGTCGTCACCACGGAGCGACCGTCATGCATAGCTCTCGATGCCATCTCGATTATTCCTTCCAGCTCAGGGGTTCAGGCCCCACCACACCACAGCTCTGCCACCAGCTGCCGCGACGCAAAACCCGCAGCATCCACCGCAGCAAGACACGAAGAGCCTCCCAAAAGGCAGACGCCCCTCGGGAGGCCCGTACGTCATTCCGGTTTATTACGCCTCGGACTTCTTGGCGTAGATAAACCAGTAGCCGAGCGCGACCAGAACCGCGCCGCCCACGATGTTGCCCAGCGTGGCGGCGGACAGGTTAAACGCAATGCCCGCGGCGTTGAGCGCATCGGCGCCGGCGACGTCGGCACCATAGCCGCACGCGTGCATCACGGCACCCATGGGCAAAAAGTACATGTTGGCGACGCAGTGCTCAAAACCGCAGGCCACAAAGGCGGCGATGGGCAGCAGAATGCCCACAACCTTATCGACCACGGTCTTGCCGGCGGTACCGATCCACACGGCCAGGCACACAAAGATGTTGCACAGGATGCCGCGGAAGAAGATCGTCACCCAGTCGATCGTCACCTTGCCGGCGGCGACGCTCACCATGGAATTAGCGACCGCCTCGCCGTTGAGCTTGTAAATGCCGGCCATGTACACCAAAAAGACGATGAACAGGGCACCGACAAAGTTACCGACCCATACGACGACCCAAGCCTTGAGCATCTGGACCAGGGTGATCTTTTTGCTCTTGAGTGCGCAGACCATAAGCGAATTGCCGGTAAACAGCTCGGCGCCGCACACCAGCACCAGCACCAGGCCCAGGCAAAAGCTCAAGCCGCCCACAAAGCGCTGGGCGCCCCAGCCGAGCGTGCTATCGCTCAAAAACACGGTAAAGAACAGGCCGCCGAAGGCGATGAACGCACCGGCGAACATCGCCAAGATAAAAGCCTTTGCGACCGGCAGGTTGGCCTTGGTCACACCGGCGGCCTCGGTCTTTGCCTCGATCGCGGCGGGTGCCAGGCAATCGGGAGCGGGATACTCCACCTTGGTATCTGCCATGTCAATCACTTCTTTCCTAATGGGCAGGGACAAGCGCTTCTACAGCTCCTGCCCCAAGCGGACAAAGTGGGAAAAGTCGTTGGCGGCCACGGCGTCGTACACGGCGTCGACGGCGTCAAAGACCTCCGGGGACATGGGGTTGTAGAACTCCGTGTCGCCCGGCTGAATCCCTACGAAGACGATATCATCGCATGATTGCTCGATCTCTTCGATCAGAATCGAGAGCGGAAGCGAATGTGTGGTGAACATCGACTTGCGCGCGACGTCGGTCTTATCGAGCAGTCGGATGGATCCGACGGGAAGGGCCATGTCGGCGGCATCGACCAAAACGAGGCGTGGCGGACGCTCGCGCTTGACCTCGATGATGTCGTCCTCGGGCGTCTGGCCGCCATCGATGGTGTACCAGCCGGCAAGAGGCGCGTCCTCCATCTTTTTGGAGAGCACGGGGCCGGCGGCATCGTCGGCGCGCAGCACGCTTCCCGCCGTGAGCACAATGCCCGCAAAGGGCGCACCGTTCACGCGGCCATCGACATCGCGGCCCATTACTGCAGCCTCCCCGTCAGATACACGCCCGATACGTCGCGCACGCGCTCAACCAGGTCGCGGAACTTCATCAGAAACGCGACCTGCTGGGCATGCAGGCCAAAGTCGTCGTCGAACACCGAGATACCGGCCTTGGCCGAGCCGCGAAAGCCGCGCTCGTCGAGCAGCGTGTCGCATGCCTCGAGCAGGGACGGCACCGCGGCCTTGTCGAGCTGGCACTCGCCAAAGGAGCTGATGGCCTCAAACTTTGTCCGGGCTTCCCCCTCCGGCAGCGCGTCGACCAGCGAATAGAACACGTCCACCGGCACCGACAGGCGCGGCTCAAAGCAATCGAGCACGCCGGTGTGGTGGCCCACGCCGAGCGTGTAGTACAGCACGTCGCAGGCCTCCTGGGGAACGTCTTCCTCGGTCTCGACAAACTTGCGCGTGAGCTCGTAGAAGACCACCTGGTCGGGCTCGTGGGCCAAGCAGGGGTCGGCGACGCCCTCGGCGGCCTCTACGCTCGCGCGCGAGGCGTCACCGAAGGAGCCGCCGAGCATACCGGGGCCCGCAAAGTAACCAGAGCGGTCCGTAAGCTCCATCTAGCGACCTCCGGCCAGCACCAGATCCTGCAGCGCCGAGTAGACCTCGACGCGGCGGGGATCATCCTGCTTGTCGATCAGCAGCGCCATGGCACCGCGGATGTCGCCCTTGGGCGCGCCCTCGAGCGTGTCCATAAACTCGTTGGCCAGGTCGCGGCCGTAGCGGTAGCCGCTCATGGCGCGAGCCTCGCGCTCGATAGCCACGCGCAGCTTGTACGGCACGCCGGGGTGCAGAATATCGGCCTGCTCGCCTTCGGCCTCCACCGTGGTCTCGGCATGGAGCTTTTGGTCCAGCAGACCAAGCGCCATGGCAAAACCGTAGATGGTCTGCGCGGGGCTGGGCGGGCAGCCGGGGATGTACACGTCGACCGGCAAGATCTTGTCCGTGCCGCCCCACACGCAGTAGTTGTCGTAGAAGATGCCGCCGGTGCAGCCGCATGCGCCGTAGGACACCACGATCTTGGGATCGGGCGCGGCCTCAAAGGCACGCAGGGCCGGCATGCGCATGGCACGCGTCACGGCACCGGTGTACAGCAGGATGTCGGCATGACGGGGCGAGGGCACGACCTTGATACCAAAACGCTCCACGTCAAAGACGGGTGTGATGGAACCGAAGATCTCGATCTCGCAGCCGTTGCAGCCGCCGCAGTCAACACGGTAGACGTATACCGAGCGCTTGATCTTCTTAAGAAGGGCGGCCTTGGCCTTCTCGATGCTCTCGTCGAGCTCGATCTTGGTCGGGCGGTACTGAAGCCGCTCGGGCAAAAGCGTGGGTTCGGCCATGGTTACTCCTCCTTCGAATCAAAATCCATGATGATGCCCTCGACCGGCGCGGGACCGGCGGGAATCTCGGGCGCATCGGGGTTGAGCTCGCGGTCGATATACTCCGGGTTCACGCCGTGGCCGCCCAGATACTCCATGCCGGGGCCCTGGGGCTCGCCGGACGTAAGCGTCTCGTTGGCGGCCATGCCGGCAGCGTTGCCGGTCTTTACGGCCGAGGCGGCGCGCAGGGCGTCGAGCTCGCGCTTGCACTCCTGGCACATACCGACGGTGCGGGCGGCCTGCTCGGCCTCCATGCCGCCGGCCTTTTGCAGCAGGCGCTTGGCGTAGTCGATCTCCTTGTGCGGGGCAAACGGCTTGCCGCAGCGCGAGCAGTGCTCGAGCGTGTAGACGCTCTTGCTGGTGAGGTCGTCCTTGCTCATGACGGCCAGCTCAAACTCCTCGGTGAGCTTGATGGCCTCCATGGGGCAGGCTTCCTCGCAGCGGCCGCAAAAGATGCAGCGGCCGTAGTCGATCGACCAGGTGATGGTGTCGGCCGCAAGGTCGGTGTCCATGCGAATGGCATCGGCCGGGCACGCCACGCCGCAGGCTCCGCAGGCGATGCAGAGCTCGGCATTGTGCTCGGGCTTGCCGCGCATGTCCTTGTTGGTGGGGAACGGCGCAAACGGGTACTTGACCGTCGCGTCGCCGGCCTTGGCGTTAACCTTCCAAAGCTTCAGCATATTAGAGCGCCTCCTCATCGAGCGGAGCGGCCATGGTGCCCTCGCCCGCAAGCGGCGACTTGTCGCGCCAGACGTTCTCGAACTGCTCCTTGTCGAGCACGTGGTCGCGCTTGGCGGCGATATCGGTCACCGTCACGCGGTCGGTGCAGGAGTAGCACGGGTCGAGCGAGCCGACGATCAACGCAGCGTCACCCACGGTGTTGCCGCGGAACATGTAGCGCAGGACCGGCCAGTTGCTGTACGTGGCGGCCTTGGCGCGCCAGCGGTAGCACTTCTGGTTGTTGCCGAGCATGGCCCAGTGCACGTCCTCGCCGCGCGGAGCCTCGGTGGCGCCGATGGCGTACTTGTGCGGGGTGTACTCCCAATCCGTGGTGAGGATGGGGCCCGACGGGCAATTCTCGAGCATGGTCTCGATCATGTCGATCGAATCGTAGACCTCCTGGATGCGAACGGCGGTACGGCCGAAGGCATCGCAGGTGTCGGCCGTAGCGGCGTGCATCTTTTGGACATCCGGATCGGCGTAGCCGTCGAAGGGATGGTCAAAGCGCACGTCGCGGGCATAGCCCGAGCCACGCATGAGCGGGCCAACCGGCGAGAAGTCGCGTGCAATCTTGCGGTCCAAGATGCCGATGCCACTCGTACGCTCGATAAAGTTGGGCGTGGAGAGCAGCACGTCGACGAGCTCCTGAACCTCGGAGCGCAGCTGGTGGATGGTCGTGAGCGTGGAGAGCTTCTGCTCGGCCAAAATGTCGCGACGCACGCCGCCAATCACGTTGAGGCCGTAGGTCTTGCGGTGACCGGAGAGCTTCTCGGCCAGATCCATGGACTTCTCGCGGACGCGGAAGAACTGCTGGAAGCCGGAGTCGAAGCCCGTGTAGTGCGACGCCAGGCCAATATTGAGCAGATGCGAGTGCAGGCGCTCGACCTCGAGCATGATGGCGCGGATGTACTGGGCGCGCGGCGGGACATGAATGCCCTGGGCGCGCTCGACGGCCTCGGCGTAGGCCACCGAGTGGGCGCAGCCGCAGATGCCGCAGATACGGTCGGCGAGGAACGTCACGGCGTCATAGTTCAGGCGTGTCTCGGCAACCTTCTCCATGCCGCGGTGCACGTAGAACAGACGGTAGTCGGCGTCGACGATCGTCTCGCCCTCGACGAACAGGCGGAAGTGGCCGGGCTCGTCGGAGGTAATGTGCAACGGGCCCATGGGGACGAGTGTCGTCTCCTTGCCCTTGGTATCGGCCAAGAACTCGTAGTTTTCCATGTCGCTCGCGGGAGCGGGACGGAAGCGGTAGTCCATGGAGTCCTTGCGCAGCGGGTACAGGCCGCTGGGCCAATCGTCGGGAAGCACCAGGCGGCGACGATCGGGCAGGCCCTCGGGGATCAGGCCGAACATGTCGCGCAGCTCGCGCTCGCCCCACACGCAGGCGGGGACGAACGGCGTCACGGACGGGAACGTCATCTTGGCGGGATCGACCTCGGTGCGCACGGTCACCCAGCCGGGGTCCTCCCCCTCCATGGAGATGACGTAGTACACGGCGTAGCGACCGCACAGACTGCGCTCGTCGTTGCCGACGATCACGGGAATCCAGCCGTAGCGCTCGTAATACAGGTAGTGGACGGCCTCGGGCAGCTTGTCCTGCTTGACGGTGATCGTCAGCTGGTCCTCGCACTGCCACTCGACCTTCTCGATGCAGCCCGGAACGGCGCGGCGCAGGGCCTCGACATGGCTCTCGCAGCGACGGGCATACACCTTGTTCTCAGTTTCAATCATTCGTTACTCCACCTCGCTCTGAGCGGTCTCGGAGCCAAAGAATTCGCGGAACATCGGGGCCGTATGCAGGGCATCGGTATCCTGATCAAGCACGATGGCGACGGCGTTCTCAACACCGCGCACAACGGGCAGAGGCGTGGCAAGACCAAACCAGATCAGGCACACGGCAAGCAGGGCCTCGGGGACGAGCATCCAGACGCTCGACTCGCGACGCTCGGTATCGACGGGCTCATGCAGGGTCTTACCAAAGACCGACGAGATGACGACGCGCGTCAGGCCGCTAATGGCAACGGTCAGGGCGAGCGCCACGATCACGACAAGCCACCAGGGGCTACCGGCGGCAAAGGCCGCCACAAAGGTGCCGAACTCCGAGATGAACATGGCAAAGGGCGGAAAACCAGCCAGCGCCAAAAAGCCGATAACCATAAGGGCGGCCGTAATGGGCGCACGCTCGACGATACCGCGAATCTGGGTAAGGTCACGCGTGCCAAAGGCATGCTCGACGTTCTCAGTCAGGCAGAAGCACAGGGACTTGGCAAGGCCGTGGAACATGCTGTGCAACAGAGCCGCGGCGATACCAAGCGGACCACCAATACCCAAGCAGAGCATGATGACGCCAGCGTTCTCGCACGAAGAGTACGCAAGCTTGCGCTTGATATCGGTCTGCGCAAAGAGAGCAAAGCTCGAGAACACAATCGACAGCACGCCGATCACCAGCAAGAGCAGGCTCGGGAAGTCGTTGCCGATGGCATGGGAGGCGAGCATGTCAAAGCGGATGATGATGAGCATGGAGCACTTGAGCACCACGCCCGACAGCAGCGCCGAAATGGAACCCGGTGCCTGGGAGAGCGTATCGGGCATCCAGGTGTGCATCGGGAAGACCTCGGCCTTGGTGCCAAAGCCAATCACGATAAACGCGAACGCCAGGCGCACGATCGCCGGGTCGAGCTTGTCGGCCTCGGGAAGAATGCCCGAGAGGAACGCGGCCATATGCGGGTTCGAGATCACATCGGCGGCGTTGGCGTAGATCAACAGCGTGCCAAACAGACCAAAGGCCACGCCCGCGGTGCAGACCATGATGTATTTCCACGTGGCCTCGAGGGCGTGACGCGTGTTCTTGAGAGCCACGAGCAGTGCCGAAGCCAACGTGGTTGCCTCGATGGCCGCCCACATAATGATGATGTTGTTGGTCGTCGCTGCCAAAAGCATCGTGAACAGGAACAGGCTGTAGAACGCGTAGTACTGCTTTACCTGCGAGGGACCATAGGTGCCCTCGGCGACGAGCTGACGGACCAGGCCAACCGAGTACACGGCGATGCAAAAGCCGATGACACCGATGATAAGTACGAACAGCGCGCCCAGGGCGTCGACATGGAACCAGGGGTCGAGTGCCCAGATCTCGCCGCCGTCCGTAAAGACGGGCAATGCGATGGCGAGCGAGCCGGCAAGCACGACGACCGCCGAGACGGCATGGCAGAGCTCAAAGACACCACGCGCCGCGGTCTTGGGAACGATGGCCATGATGGCGGACAGGGCCAGGGGGCACACAACGAGTGCCAGTAGCATTGTGGAAGTATCCATGTGCCTAGCCCTTCAGATCGGAAAGGTCGTGCGAATCGAGCGACTGGTAGGTACGCCAAATCTTGAGCACGACGACGGACATGATGATGACCGCGAAGATGGCATCGGTTGCGATACCGGTCTCGACGATCTCGGGAGCCGTGGGCGCCAGCAGGGCGAGCGTCACGTGGCTTCCGTTTTCCATAAGGCAGTATCCAAAGATCTGCTTCATGATGTTGCGCTGCGTGATGATGCAAGACAGGCCCACAAAGAAGTGCGCAAAGCTGATGGCCAGGGCAGGCGTGGCGACCTCGGCGGTGGGAAGCTTGATCTGCGTCACGACGGCAAAGCAGACGGCCACCTCGACGGCAATGAGGCAGATGGTCCACGCCGGCTTGGTGCCGTGCGAAAGCCCCAGATCGCTCGGCTCGCCCATCTTGCGATAGGCATACGAGAGGATGAGCGGCACCAGGACGACCTTAGTCACAAATGCCGACACGGCCCACATGAGCAGCTCGGAGGCGCCGGTGACGTTGCCGAGGGTGGCAAGCAGGCCCACCAGAATCAGCGACTGCACCGCATACCAGCGGATGGCGACCTTAATGGATTTGCTGATGACGACCATGGTCGAGGTAACGATCAAAAGGCCGCCCAGCAAGTTGACAAGTTGGTAACCCATGTTCTACCTCCTAACCGATCCAGCTGGCCGAAAGAGGGCCGCTAACGATGACCATGATGACGAGCACGACGAACACGAAGGCCATGGCCTTGGGGAGGGGCGCTCCGGCGGCGACTTCCTCGGACGGCTCGCCGGGCAGGCAGTAACCCATCCACTTGAGGAACCACGCAAAGGTGGCGACCGTCTCGGCCACCATGATGAGCACGAGTACCATGATCGCGGCGTTGCCCGCACCGACGGTAAAGCCGCCGGCGATGATCTGGAACTTGGAGAAGAACGTGTTCATGGGCGGCACGCCGGCGATAGCGAGCGCGGCGATTGCAAAGCCAATGCCGCTGACGGGGTACTTCTTGAGCACGCCGCGAAGCTTAGGCAGCATACGCGTGCCAAGCGTAAAGGAGAACGAACCGGCGACGAGGAAGAACAAAGTCTTGGCAAAGGCGTGGTTAAAGATGTGGCAGACGGCGCCGTCAAAGGCGAGCTGGCTACCAAAGACCGAAAGGCCCAGGCCAAAGAACACATAGGAGAGCTGGGCGATCGTTGAGAAGGCCAGCAGGCGCTTCATGTCCTTTTGCGGCAGATACATGAGGAAGCCAAAGAGCATGGTAATCATGGCGTCGATAACGGCGACCCAGCCCACGATCTGGGGCACGTCGCCGGCAGAGACGAGCGCACGCGCGAACACGCACACGCCAACCTTCACCATCGAGGCGCCGTGGAGGTAGGCCGACACAGGCGTCGGCGCTTCCATGGCCGAAGGCAGCCACATGTACATGGGGACCTGCGCGGACTTTGCCCAGGCGGCAAAGAGCACCATCAAAAGCGCCGCGGCCTTAACGCTCGTATCGAGACCCGAGATGGCCGTGATAGCGAACGTGCCGGTGTTGGCGAAGAGCACGGCAGCGCCCAGGTACAGGCCAAGCGCACCGATATGCGTGATGATGAGGGCCTTCATGCCGGCCTTCTTGGCCGTCGGCGTCATGTAATAGCTAATAAGACCCCAGGAGCAGGCACCCGTGATCTCAAAGAACACGAGCTGGCCCACGAGCGTGGAGCTATACACCAAGCCGGCCATGGCACCAATAAAGGTGGAGAGGTAGGCATAGAAGCGGCGACGCGGCAGGTCGGGATGCTCGCGGTTGCTCTGGCTCATGTACGGGATCGAATAGATCACGACAAGAAAGCCGATGCCCACAAAGGCGGGCGCAAGCAGCGTCGACATGCGATCGAACACAAAGCCCAGCACGAGCGCTTTGCCAAACGATACAAACGGAACCGAAAGCTCGGGAAAGCCCGCCTGTGCATACATGGCGGCAAGCGCCACGCTCGACACGGTGGCGATGGCCGCAGCGACGGCCGACGTCCACTTGGCATACGGACGCGGCAGGATGGCCACGACCAGCGAACCAACCATGGGCGCCAGGATGGCGACCAGGCCGAGAAGGGACAGACTGGTAGAAAGTGTCATTGTTACTCCCCTCTCCTACACGCCGACGATGACGAAGACAAACGCCAGAACGGCGACGCCCACGACGGCCCAAGTCTGATTACCGAGCACCTTGAAGCGCGAACGAGAGCAGGAGTTCTCGATCACACCGCACACGACAAAGTCGATCAGGCACTTAACAAGGAAGATGACCGCGCCCAGAATGGCTGCGACACCCATGGCCTGAGGCTCTCCCCAAGGTACGAAGATCGCGCAGAACCATGAGACGATCACGACCTGCTTCATGGACATGGCGAGCTTGGCCATGGCGAGCGACGGGCCGGAAAGCTCGGCAAGCGGGCCCTCCTGAAGCTCCTGCTCGGCTTCGGCCTGGTCAAACGGCAGCTTACCCAGCTCCATATAGCAGGCGGCGGCAAAGGCGATGCCCGCAAGGACGACCGCGACGGGCGCCTGGATATCTCCGGCCAGGATGCGCTGGCCCATGGTGGCGATATCGGTCGAGCCGCACACGAGCGCCGTGGCGAACAGCGCCAACAGCATGGAAGGCTCGATAAGCACACTCATGAGCAGCTCGCGGATGCCGCCGATACCGGCGTAGGCGTTGGACGAATCGACGCCAGCCAGCGAGAAGAAGAAGCGCGCGAGCGCCAAGCTGTACATGATGGTGATAGCGTCACCGAAGACCGGCATGGGGCTTTCGGCCGTAAAGATAGGAAGGCCCATGGCGAGCATAAAGGTGACGGCAAAAAACAGCGGGGGCATGATGCGGATGGCGAAGCTCGCGTCCTCGCTCACCGACTCGGGGCGAGCCAGGAGCTTGGCGATATCGCGGTAGTCCTGCAAGATGCTCGGACCGCGGCGGTTGTGCATCTTGGCGCGGATCACGCGGCCGAGACCGGAGAAGAACGGCGCGACGGCCATGACGACCACGCCCTGCAGAACGGCAAGTACGATGTTGTTCATACGCTCCCCTCCTTAACCCATAAACACGGCGAGTGCCAAGAAGGCCACCAGCGCCACGACGATATAGACGATATACAGGCTGTAGTCGCCGCTCTCGAGCTTAGTCGAGACCTGGGCGAGCCACTCGACGCCACGATGCGGAGCGTCCACAAGCACGCGGTCGGGCACGGGCTCCACGGCCTCGGCAACACCGGTGAGCTTTTGGAAGAAGCGCGCGATCGACCAGCAGATGGCCGTGCAGCGGTCACGCAGGTCGTACAGCGGCTTCATAAACCAGGCGACGTCGGAGGCAAAGGTGGTGGCGACGACGGGCATCTCGGCATCGGGGGCATAACCGCACGCCCACGGCTGAGACTTCTGCGCCGGTCCAACCTGCTTTGCCTTACGGAAGGCGCAGGCGATTGCCACAAGCACCACAAGCGCAATGGCGATTGCGGGCGTGGAGGTCGCAGCGCCGGAGTACTGGTTCATAAGCTCCATGCCCTCAGACGCAAAGATGCCACCCGCAGGGTTGAGCACCGAAGATGCAACGTCGACGAGCACCGGCGCGATGACCGGAGAGCCAATGCCGAGTACGACACAGATGGCAGCCAGCAGACCCTGGGCAAAGACCATGGGCGCCGGAACCTCTTTGGCGTTGGCAGCGGCCTCGGAGCGCGGGGCCGATACAAACGAGACACCGTACGCCTTGACAAAGCAGGTCACCGCAAGCGCGCCCGTGATGGCAAGCGCGACGGCCGAGAACACGGCCACGATCATGACGGGCTTGTCGGCAAGCGTCGACACGTTAAAGAGCGACTGGTAGGTAAACCACTCGGACACAAAGCCGTTAAAGGGCGGAATGGCCGAGATGGCAAGCGCGCCAATAAGGAAGCAGATAGCCGTAGCCGGCATGCGGCGGAACAGACCGCCCATCTTCTCCATATTGCGCGTGCCCGTGGCATAGAGCAGCGCGCCGGCACCCAAGAACAGCTCGCCCTTAAACATGGCGTGGTTGAACGTGTGATAGAGCGCAGCCATCAGCGCCAGGACGGCGATGCCGGTGTAGCCGAGTGCCTGCGCGCAAATCGACGCGCCCACGCCCAGTAGGATGATGCCGATGTTCTCGACGGAATGGTAGGCCAAAAGGCGCTTGATATCGTGCTCTTGCAGGGCGAAGGCAACGCCGAGGACCGACGAGACCGCGCCGATTACGAGCACGAGCATGCCCCACCACGTCTGAACGCCCGAGGCGCCCAGCAGGTCGAGACCCACCTTGAGGATGCCGAAGATACCGATCTTGATCATGCCGCCGGACATAAGGGCGGACACGTTGGACGGTGCCTCGGGGTGCGCCTTGGGCAGCCACGAATGCAGCGGGATAATACCGGCCTTGGCACCAAAGCCAAAGAAGGCAAGCACAAAGCAGACCGAGGCGATGGTGGGATCGAAGGCCGTGGAGCGGATGTCGGCAAAGGCAAACGAGCCGCCAGCATGGTTGGCAAGGATCAGGAAGCTCGCCATGATGAGCACGAAGCCCACGTGGGCAATCACAAAGTAGAGCCAACCGCCATGGATGGAGTTCTCGTTCTCCTCGATCACGACCAGGAAGTACGAGGTCAGCGACATGAGCTCAAAGGCGACCAGGAACCAGAACACGTTGTCGGCCGTGAGCACCAGCAGCATGGACGCGACAAAGGTGTTAAAGAAGAAGCCCGCGCGGGCCTTCTTGCCCGGATACTCGTCAAAGTAGTTAAGGCCGTAGATCGACCCGGCAAACGCCAATACCGATATGAGTGCGACAAAGACACCCGACAGGCGGTTGAGCAGCAGTTGGAACCGAGCGAACGGGAAAAACAGCACGGTATCGATGACGGTAACGTCGCCGAGAACGGCCTGGATACCGGCGGCAAACGAAAGCACCGCTGCAGCGGCACCAAAAAGGCAGCCAGCGGTCTTGGCGGCGTTATCGGACTTGATCAGCAGAACAGAGGCGAGCGCGCCGATGCACGAGACGGCAAGCGATGCGACAAACAGCGTCATGCTATCCATTGTTTACGCTCCCTTCTGCTTTCTCGGACAGGCCCTGGGCCACAGCAGCGACGTCGACGGCAGGGCTGTTCTCGATAGAGCGCAGGCGTTTGGCCTCGTCGAGCTCGCGATCGGCCGTGCCGCCCATGACGGTCAGCGCCTTGGTGGGACAGGCCGCCACGCAATGCGGGCCGTCCGGGTCAAAGGCGCACAGGTCGCACTTGACGGCGCACGTGTACTGACCAGGAGCCCACGTAAGCAGGCTGCTCAGGGACTTAGGATACGAAGGCGTCGGGTCGCACATGCCTGCGACGCCGGCGATGGACGTGCCATCGGGGTGGATGGCACCGAAGGGGCACGCGATGGCGCACAGCCTGCACCCGATGCACTCCTGCTCCTTGACGTGGATGCGGTCGCCGTCGTGCTCGATGGCGTTCACCGGGCAGACCTCGGCGCAGGGGGCACCCTCGCAATGGTGGCAGGCAAGGGCGGCCGAGATGCCGCCGGTCTTCACGAGCGCCAGACGAGGCGTGTCCTGAAGACCCTGCATCCGGTGGGCGTCGGCACAGGCGGACTGGCATGTACCGCAGCCGATGCACCTCTCCGGGTTGATGTCGATGAAGCGGTTCATCCCCACTTCCTTTCAAAATAACGGGCCGGGTTCCCGAACGTACGGGACGCCCGGCCCAAATAGCCAACGAGAACGGGACTACACGATTTGATTCACGTGCGTCTCGTCGTCGAACTTGGCGGCGCCGGGCTCAACGTCCTGGGGAGCGGCGGCGTCCACCAGAGCCTGCTTGAGCTCGGTGTACTGACGCTCGACTTCGCCCTCGGCCCAGACCTGGTCGGCGATAGCGTCGACCTGGCAGGCGGAGAACTTGTCCTCGGGCGTGTGCGAGACCGGGTCGACCTTGTGGATGGTCAGCTCGTTGCATTTGCCGATCCACCACTGGTAGGTCATGTAGACCGTGCCCTTGTTGATGCGATCGCTCACGTCGGCACGGCTGTATACCTGGCCGCGGCGGCTGTGAATCGAGACGATGTCGCCATTCTTGATGCCGCGTGCCTCGGCGTCCGCGGGATTCATGCGGACAAAGCCGGGCTCGTCGGCAAGCAGCGCCAGCGTCTTGCAGTTGCCGGTCATCGAGCGGCAGCTGTAGTGGCCGACCTCGCGGACGGTGCACAGGATGAGCGGGTACTCATCGTCGGGAAGCTCGGAGGGCGCCTCCCAATCGTGCGCCATCAGGTTGGCGCGGCCGTCCTTGGTGGTGAACTTGCCACCAGCGAACATGTCGGGCGTACCGTGGTCGTTCACATCGGTGCTCTTGACGGGCCACTGGGCGTAGCCGCCCTCGGGAGCCATCTTCTCGTAGGTCGCGCCCACAAAGTTGGGGCACAGGCTAATGCACTCGTTCCAGATCTGCTCGGTGTTGTCGTAGTGCATGGGGTAACCCATACGCGTGGACAGGTCCGCGAAGATCTCCCAGTCGTGACGGCACTCGCCCTTGGGCGGAACGGCCGCGTCAAAGTGCTGGAAGCTACGGTCGGATGCGGTAAAGACACCCTCGTGCTCGCCCCAAGAGGTAGCGGGCAGGATGACGTCGGCGAGCATGGTCGTCTGCGTCATAAAGATGTCCTGGCAAATGAACAGATCCAGCTCGGAGAGCGTCTTGCGCATACCGGCCGAATCGGGCTCGGTCTGCACCGGGTCCTCGCCGTAGTTGTAGAAGCAGTGCACCTTGCCCTCGTCGACCAGGTGGCCCAGGTCGGTGAGCTTGTAGCCCTCCTCGAGCGGGAGCTTTTCCTCGGGCACGCCCCATGCCTTGGCAAACTTGGCACGCACTGCCGGGTCGGTGACCTTCTGGTAGCCAGGGTACAGGTTGGGCAGCATGCCCATATCGCAGGAGCCCTGGACGTTATTCTGACCGCGCACGGGCGCGAGGCCGGAATTGGGTTTGCCGATCTGGCCGGCAACGCAGGCGATGGAGGCGATGGTGTGCACCGTCTTCAGGTTCTGCTTCTGCTGGCATACGCCCATACCCCAGCCAATGATGGCAGAGGGCTTCGCCGTGGCGTACATCTCGGCAGCTTGGTGGATCAACGCGGGCTCGACACCCGTGATGTCCTGTACGGATTCGGGAGTGTAGTTCTTGATGGTCTCCCACCACTCGTCAAAGCCGTTCGTGTGCTCGGCGACGAATTCCTTGTCGTAGAGGCCATCGTTGACCAAGCAGTTGGCAAAGGCGTTGAGGAACGCAACGTTGCAACCGTTCTTGATCGGAAGGTAGAGATCGGCGATACGCGCGGTTTCGATATGGCGCGGATCGGCGACGATGATCTTGCAACCCTTTTCTTTGGCTCGCACGATACGCCTTGCGACGATGGGGTGCGAATCGGCAGGGTTATAGCCGAAGAGGAAAATGCAGCCCGCATCCTCCATACCGGGGATGGAGCATGACATGCAACCTGAACCAACCGTGTCCATCAGACCGAGGACAGTAGGGCCGTGTCAAGTACGGGCGCAGTTGTCCACGCTGTGGGTGCCGATGCACGCACGCGTAAACTTCTGCATGACGTAGTTCGCCTCATTGCCGCCGCCTCGCGAAGAGCCGGTGGTCATGACAGCGTTAGGACCATATTCGTCAATTATGGCCTGCATCTTAGATGCGGTGAAATCCAGTGCCTCGTCCCAGCTTACGCGCTCAAGATCCGCGCCCTTGGTGCGGCGGATCATCGGGTGCAGTACGCGAGGAGTCAAGATCTTGGTGTCGTTGATGAAGTCATAGCCGCTCATGCCCTTAAGGCACAGCTCGCTCTGGTTGGTGATGCCGTTGAGCGGTTCGGTGCCCACGACCTGGCCGTTTTGGACCAGGAGGTTAAACTGGCAACCGGCGCCGCAATACGGGCAGATCACTTTATGCTTCTCCATGACACCCTCCTTCCTTTTTCTGCTACCGATTACTCGGTACTAATTTGACAATCATTGGGCCTGTCGCCCCAACGCTTACGCCTCGTTTTCGATGGTGGCGCGGGCACGCTCGGCAGTCAGTTCTGCCAGGCGCTCCTCGTCTACCAGGGTGAGGCCCTTGGTCGGGCACGCCTCGGCACACGCCGGACCGCCGGGACGGTCCACGCACAGGTCGCACTTGAGCACGAAGCTCTTGGTCTGCGAACCCACGCGAACGTCGCCCATCAAGACCGGAACCTGCGTGGTCGCCACACTCACGGCGCCAAAGGGGCAGGCCATGACGCAGCTCTTGCAGCCGATGCAGTTGTCCTCGTTAACACCGATGCGATGGTTCTTTGGATCAAAGAACAAGGCGCCCGTGGGGCAGGCCTTCGCGCACGGGGCATCCTCGCAGTGATGGCAAGCCACCGGTGCGGAGATCTCGTACGTACGCGTCACGCGCAGGCGCGGCGCGGCGATGTTACCGGGGATGTCGTGCGCCTCGATACACGCCGCCATGCAGGTTTGACACCCAATGCAGCGCGAAGAATCGGCTACGACTCGCTTATTGCCCATGTTGTTCACTCCCTCCTGAATCCCTTGCCGGAGAGACCCTGTCGACATTGACCCAAGCCGCCCGTGGCCTGGCATCGACGAATCGAATGCATGCGGCGAAACATGCACTCGGTAGAGTTTCTCCAACGATATACAGGTTAAATATACGCAGTTGCAGGGGGCAAACTTGAGCATAGGCCCTGCAATACGGGTGTATTGCAGGGGTTTTGGCAGGTTGGAATTATTCTCTAGAAGCTATAAAGGTGAGTGTATTACATGCGTACGCCTCAGAGATTTTTATGCGCTCTCATTTTGGATGTACTACGCTTGTATTCGTGTTTATGGTTATCAACTTGAGTGAAATAAAGCAATCGTTATAAGATGCTCAAGTATCGGCACATGCCGCATTTGACCGACTATATTGCACGCTCATTAAGGGGGCCAGTGATGTCATCGACTCAAAAAAGAGCCATCCTGCAGGTGCGCATTCGCGAAGAGGACAAACAGCATGCCGAGCATCTCTACGATGCCATGGGCACATCGCTCGCCGAGGCTGTCCGCTTATTTGTCGCGCAAAGCATTTTGATGCGCAAGCTCCCCTTTCAGCCGGTCGCCGTGCGCTCAAAGAACGGCACCGCCGCCTATGGATCGCTCAAAGCATATGGTGACCCCAATCGCCGCACCGAGGAGCGCAATGCCTGGATTGAATACCTTGCCACAGAAAGCGACGATTCGGTTTTGGGCCCCGAGGAAGTAGATATCCATGAGTAGCACCATCATCGACGAGACCGTCATCCTACGCTACCTGCTTGACGACGACGAAGTTCTGTCACCGCGCGCCGCCAAGGTCATCGCCACGCGCACCGCTCGCGTCTACCCCGAAATCATCACGCGCGTCGCCGTTACGCTGCGCGACGTCTACAAGGTCCCGCGCGTGGAGATTGCGACGGCCATGACCAAGCTGCTCGATGACGTCATGGTCGACGAGCCCACCGTTATCGCCCTTGCCATCAAACTCTTTGGCAAGACCCATATGGACTTTACCGACTGCCTCCTCGCAGCCCGAACCGCCATCTATAACGACGACGTCGTGAGCTTTGGCAAGCCCATCATCCAAGGCATGATCGACTACCGCCGCCAGCGCCAAACCGCCGCCGACGCCCGCAGCCGAAGCACCGACTCCACCATCGACAAGCTCCGCCACCGCCCCCGCAGCTAACCCCATCCTCCTTAAGTTGCTGTGAAATAGTTCCTGTTTTCAAGCTTCCACGGGTCTTTTAGGAACTATTCCACCGCAACTTCCAGGTTGTCCATCCGAAACCGGCAACCTTGGACCGTGAATCCTACTGTTTGCCACGACATGGGCCTATCTACTACGTTTAACCGATTACCCTCGACCACACCGAAATCCGAAATATCAAAACCGCTGGTAGACGGCTTACCGATTTTCCGAAAATGCTGCTATGGTCGACCCCTGCGGGCCAAACGTAGTAGATGGGCCGCTTTCGTGGCTCAGCACCAGACCAGTCATTTTGGAACAGGGGTTTTTGACCACATTTGCCAGCCGATCGCTAGAGTAGTCAAACAGCCCCGTCCCAAATTAGCTACCCCAGCCTTCAATAGGTTCACAAAAGCCAATAGACAGTCCGTATTTCACCGCAACTTAGGAGGGAATGTGGGGTTCACGGCATGTATATGAAAATGCTCTGCTTCCAAAAGGAAGCAGAGCCATACATCAATCTTATGGAGCGGGCGACGGGAAGTCCAAGGGTTTGCTTCGCAAACCCTTGTTTCGCTGCGGGCCATTGGCCCTTGCGTGTTGCGCTGGAAAATGCTCACGCATTTTCTCAGCTTCGCACCCTGCCGGGTTCGATCCCCGTCGCCCGGCACGCTTATGAAAACGGCTCTGGCAGCAAATGGAGCCAAAGCCGTTAAAACTATCCTATGGAGCGGGCGACGGGAATCGAACCCGCGTCATCAGCTTGGAAGGCTGGGGTTCTACCATTGAACTACGCCCGCAAGATATGGTCGGGACGACAGGATTTGAACCTGCGACATCCTGCTCCCAAAGCAGGCGCGCTACCAAACTGCGCCACGTCCCGAAGGTGTTGAGCAGCTAAGGTCTAAACCTTGCGTGTCCCAAAGCGAAGGAAATTATAGGGGAGACTTCCCGCCTGTGCAAGCGACGATACCCTAGCTCCTCGAATGTGCGACAAACTGGCTATGAACCAGACCGATCACAAACGCCACCACGGCGACCGGCGCCCAAGCAGCGCCGATATCTGCCAGCGGCAGCGCATCGAACGGCAGCCACGCGCCCGCAAAGAACGCGTCGCGGACCGAGGTGATCACGCTCTGCACCGCGACGACGCCGCCGACCCAGACCCACACCTGCGGATGCGCATCGCAAAAACCGTGCACCAGGCCCATAAGCACCAGCACGATGGCAACGGGATACAGGGCGTTGAGCATGGGCACCGAGAACATGAGGATCGCGTCGAGGCCCACGTTGGAGAGCACGCAAGAAAACGCCGCGAACACAAAGGCGAGAACCGCGAAGGGACGGCGCATAGCCTCCTCGGAAGCCCCCGCTCCCCCTTCGACCACATACGTCTCGCAGAAGTAGCGCGAGCAGCAGCTGATGAGGCCGATGCACACGTTCATGCAGGCGAGGAAAAAGATCGCAAAGACCACGACCGTGCCGGCAAGACCAAAGTGTATGGAGGCAGAGCGGGCAAGGATGGCGGCGCCGTTGGTAGCGTCGGGTATAACCGTGCCGAGCTGCATGCCGGCAAGCGCCAGGCCGCAGTAGATGATGGCCATGAGCACACCGGCGATCACACCGGAACGCGAAATCTCGAAGGCCACGCGCTTGTCATCGGTCACGCCCAGCTCGTGGATGGTCTCGGCGATGATAATGCCAAAGGCGAGCGACGCAAGCAGGTCCATGGTCTGGTAGCCGGTCAAAAACCCCTGCACGGCAGCGCCTGCGTCGTAGGGAGCCTGCGGCGCGCCAGCGGGACCCAACGGCGAGACCACGGCGGCACCCACGACCAGCACGATGAGCGCAATGAGCGCGGGGCCCGTAATGCGGCCGAGCACGCGCGTGATAACGCCCGGACGCAGCGTGAGCGCAAACGCGACGACAAAGAAGCCAACGGCAAACACCAGGCGAGCCGTGCCGAGCGAGACGCCCTCGGGCAGCAGCGGTACCAGCATCTCGAAGGCCGTGGAGCTCGTGCGCGGAATAGCCAGGCACGGGCCGATGGCTAGATACACCGCCGCAACGAAGAATTCTCCAAATTTAGGATGCACACGCCCGGCCAGCTCGCGCGCCGTTCCGGCAAGCGCCACGGCGATAAAGCCCATGACGGGCAGACCGATGGCGGCGATGAGAAAGCCGAGCATGGCGAGCGGCGTGGCAGAGCCTGCCTGCAGCGCCAGCAGCGGCGGAATGATGAGGTTGCCGGCGCCAAAGAGCATCGAGAACAGGGCGATGCCGACGGTAACGACATGGTCGGAGCGCAGGCCGCGCGGGGCGGATGAGGCCATGGGACCACCTTTCGGGTCGAAACAAAAACGGGACGGGCAAAAGACCCGTCCCGCAAGTATATACGCTCTAGCAGGCTAAATCGCGGAGCGCGTCAATCGCGGTGTCGACTTCCCCGTCCGTGTTGAAATACCCAAACGAGAAACGAACGACACCCTGACGCTCGGTCCCGAGCGCGCGGTGCATGAGCGGGGCACAATGGGCGCCGGGGCGCGTCGCAATCCCCCACCCCTGCATGAGCGCGTCCGAAATCTGGGCAGAGTCGATATCGCCCACGTTGAGTGAGACGATCGCCGAGCGCACGGGCTGGTCAAAGGCACCGTAGAGCTTAATCCCCGGAATCTCGCGCACGCCGGCAAGGAAGCGCTCTGCAAGCGAGCGCTCATGCGCCGCAATCGCCTCGATCCCGCCCTGGGCCTCGATAAAGTCGAGGCTGGCAGAAAGGCCCGCGATACCGTGACCGTTGAGCGTGCCCGCCTCAAGGCGCGTGGGCCACTCAAGCGGCTGCAGCGCATCGAAGCTGTGTACACCGGTGCCGCCCATGGCCCACGGTGCCACGTCAATGCCTTCCGCCACGGCTAGGCCGCCGGTCCCCTGCGGACCCATAAGCCCCTTGTGGCCGGTAAAACACACCACGTCGAGCCCCATGGCGTGCATATCGATATGCGCCGTGCCGGCAGACTGCGAGGCATCGACGATCACCAGCGCACCTGCCGCATGGGCCATAGCCGCCACGCGCGCAATGTCGACTGCGTTGCCGGTTACGTTGGAGGCGTGCGTCACCACCACAGCGCGCGTGTCCGGCGTGACCAACCGCTCGAGCTCGTCGTAGTCGAGCACGCCGTTCGCGTCGCAGCCCGCATGCTCAACCGCCACACCCTGTTCCGCCGCCAGGCGGTTGAGCGGACGCAGCACCGAGTTGTGCTCGAGCACCGTCGCAACCACACGGTCGCCGGGGCGCACCACGCCACAGATGGCGGTGTTGAGCGCAGCCGTGGAGTTGGGCGTAAAGCACACATGGTCCGCTCTCGGGCAACCCAAAAGGCGCGCGAGCTTAGCACGGCAACCGTGAATCGTACGAGCCGCATCGAGAGCACCCGACGTGGCGCCGCGCCCGGCATTGCCGAGCGAGCACATCGCCTGCGTCACGGCATCGATGACCGTCTGCGGCTTATGCATGGTCGTCGCCGCGTTATCCAGATAGATCATCGCACGACCTCCCACATGTCAATCACCGTAAAGCCCTCGGTGGGAACACCAGCTGCGGCAAGCTCGGCGCGCAGCAGCTCCTCATCGGCAGGCAACGCCTTCCACGCCAAGCCGCAGCCGGCAGCGACCTCCCCGGGCACGGGAATCGTGCGCCCGGGAAGGCCGCGCTCGATGCATAGGGTCTCGCAGCCCATGGCGGCCGCCGTGGTGGGAAACGTGATGACAAGCGCCGGGCGCTTCTCCCTCATGGCAACTCCAACCAATACGCTACGGGCGCACGACGCGCACGGCCTGCTCCATCTTCTCCACGATCACGTACATGTTGGTGACCTCGCCCACCGCAAGCTGGTCTTTAATGCCAAAGTGGTCCAGGCAGGTACCGCAGGTGAGAATCTCGACGCCATGCTCGGCCAGACCCTTCAGGTCATCGAGCACCGGCGAGCCCTCGACGGTAAGTTTAGCGCCGCCGTTGTAGAACAGCATGGTCGCGGGCAGCTCCTCCTGCTGAGTCACGGCAAAGATGAACGCCTTCATGAGCTTGTGGCCCAACTCGTCGTCGCCGCGGCCCATGCAGTCGGTGTAGACGGAAATGACGAGCTTGCCCTTGCCGGCGCTGGCATCACAGAAGGCAGCACCGTCCTGCTCGGGGTCCGCAACGGCCACGGCACTGGCGGTCGCCACGGTCACGTGCCACTCGGCGTCAGAAACCTTCTCGACCGAGGCCGTGCAGCCCTTCTCCTGCGCCATCTTGGAGATGTTCTTGACGGCGGTCTCGTTATCGACCGAGGTCACGACAACGCCCTCGCCATCGAGCTGCTTGAGCGCCTTAAGCGTCTTGACGACGGGCAGCGGGCAGGCATCGCCCATGGCATTGACTTCAATCTTGGTAGACATAGCATTTCCTTTCGAAAGAACCGTTCTAGAGAACGGTAAACAGTTACATAAACGTGCGGGCTAGCGGACAACGTGGACGGCAGAACCGCCCGGCACCGGCTCGCACACGAGGCCGACGACGGAGGCGATACGTCCTTCGGCATGCAGACGGCGCGCAAGCTCATCCACATCGGCAGCAGGTGCCGCGATAAGCAGGCCTCCCGAGGTCTGCGGATCGTACAGCGCATCCAGCATCCCCGGCTCCAGACCATCGTCGACCGCCACGCGCGAGCCAAAGAAGTCCTGGTTGCGGTAGGCGCCGGCAGGGATAATGCCCAGACGTGCCATGTCGAGCACCTGGTCAAAGAGCGGCACCGCCCCCGACACAAGCTCAATCTGCACGCCCGAGCTCTCGGCCATCTCGCACGCATGTCCGATCAGGCCAAAGCCCGTGATGTCGGTGCAGCCATGAAGCTCGAGGTCCTCGGCCAGACGAATCGGAGCCTCGTTGAGGGTCCGCATCGAGTCAAACATGGCTGCGGCCTCGTCCTGTTCGATGAGCTCGCCCTTAATGGCCGTAGTGATGATGCCCGAGCCGATCGCCTTGGTCAGCAGCAGAACATCGCCTACGCGTGCGCCGCTGTTGGCGAGCATACGGTCAAGCGCGACAAAGCCACTCACGGACAGGCCGTACTTGGGCTCGTCGTCGTTGATGGTGTGGCCGCCCGCGATGGCACAGCAGGCCTCGACGCACTTGTCGGCGCCGCCCGCCAGAATCTGGCCGGCAACCTCAACGCCCAGGCAACTGGGTATGCAAAGCAGGTTCATGGCATGGCTCGGCCGCCCACCCATGGCGTATATGTCCGACAGCGAGTTTGCCGCGGCGATCTGGCCAAACAGGAACGGGTCGTCGACCATCGGTGGGAAGAAGTCGATGGACTGCACGAGGCCCAAGTTATCGCCAACGCGGAAGACGCTCGCATCGTCGGAGGTATCGAACCCCACGAGCAGGTTGTCGTTATGTACATTGGGTAAGTCGCCCAGGACCTGGGCGAGGGCTCCAGGAGCCAACTTAGCGGCTCAACCGCTCGCGGCAGTCATCTGCGTGAGCTTCATGAGATCGTCAGCCATCGATTCCTCCTCTCATCGGTCAATCAGTTCCTCCCAGTATACGCATGGCGGCGCCGAGAGCGGACAATTTATCGCACCGGCCCCCTACGCGAGCGCCTGGGCGCGAATGGCCGCACCGATGGCACCGGCAAAGCGGGCCTGGGGCGAGGTGGTGACCGGCGAGCCCACCAATGCGCCAAGACGCTCGACGACATAGGCGTTTTCGCACAGACCACCGGTCAGATAGTACGGGGCGCCCGCGGCTTGCGAGGCCATGGTCGCCACACGCGACACGACGCTCTCGATCACACCGCGGGCAATGTTCTCGCGCGGCTCGCCGCGGCCGATCAGACTAATGACCTCGCTCTCGGCAAACACCGTGCACATGCTGCTGATCTTGGTGGGCTCGCCGGAACGCGCCAGGTCGGCCATCTGCTGCTGGGTAATGCCCAGGCGGTCGGCCATGATCTCCAAAAAGCGCCCCGTACCGGCGGCGCACTTGTCGTTCATGGCGAACTTTGCCACGCGGCCGCCCTTGATCGTAATGACCTTGGTATCCTGGCCGCCCACGTCAATCACCGTGCCATGGTCGCCAAACAGACGCACGGCACCGGTACCGTGGCAGGTAATCTCGGTCACAACCTTGTGTGCATAGGGCACGGCGACACGACCATATCCGGTCGCGAC
The DNA here is from genome assembly GCF_052121915.1 of Collinsella sp. LCP19S3_B11. Lineage (NCBI taxonomy): Bacteria > Bacillati > Actinomycetota > Coriobacteriia > Coriobacteriales > Coriobacteriaceae > Collinsella > Collinsella sp. LCP19S3_B11. The sequence continues at coordinate 72,572 of NZ_JBQKDI010000002.1, read as the reverse complement.
CACGCGCACATCATCGGCAGCCACGTCATAGCCAGCCGCGGCAAGCTCGCCACGCAGACGCTCGGAAGCATCGACCGAGGAGAACCCGGTTGGCTGCACGCACGTCCACGCCACCAAACCCTCCCCATCGACCACAGCGGCCTTAGCCGCCGTAGACCCAATATCGATCCCGATCCCTATCATGGCTCTCTCCCAATCTAAACATCAAAGGTAGCGGCGCGTTCAGGCGCCTTAGCTCTAGGTTTCTCAGGTGCCGGAGATTGCCCCGAAAGAGGAGCGCAGCGTACTTTGGGTACGCAAGCGACGGTTTGAGGGGCAAGATCCGGTGCCTGAGGAAACTAGAGGGTTTCGATGAAGGCGGCGATGCGCGTCTCAATCTGGCCCATGTCGCCATTGCTGTAATCGGTCTCAATCTTCATATACGGAATGCCTGCGCCCTCAACGGCCTCCTGCATGCGTGCACTCTCCACGTTAAAGGTGTGACAAGCCTGCAGCACGTTCTCCACTACGCCATCGACGTGGTACTTCTCGCACATGGCCAGCGTGTTCTGCATACGACCGTCGTTGGGCGTCATGACCGAGCAGTTGATGTCCAGGTAGCGGTCGGCGATGGCGCGCAGAATGTCGGGTGCATCCGGGTCGATCATCATGGCCGCCGTGCGCTCACCCGAGCAGTCGTCCATGCACACGACCACGCCGCCGTTGGACTCGATGGTGCGACCGATCTTGTTGATCACGCCGCCCACCGGGCAGCCGGTGATCAGAATGCGCTTGGCATCCGCCGCAACCGGACGCTCGCCCGCGTTGTAGGCCTCGCGCAGCTTGGCAACCTTTTGCTCTAGCTGCTGCGTATAGGCCTCGATATCAAAGCTGAACGTACCGGCAAACATGGTGCTCATCAGGTCGACGCCGCTCATGGCCGCCGGCTGATTGGCCTGCAGCGCAAACATGTCGAGCTGGGCCGCACGCAAGCGGTTGCGACGACGGACGGCAGCGCGCAGGTCATCGTCGGTAATCGTGATGCCGTAGAAGCCCTCGAGCTCCTCCTTGAGCAGGCGGCACTCCTCGTACCAGCCTTCACGCTCGTAGGCGCGGTCGCGACCCTGAGGAAGATGCAGAATGTGCGTGCGCTTGAGCTCCCCCAGCAGCTCGTACATCTTCTTCTTGCCGTCGCAGGTGGTCTCGCCGATGATCATGTCGCTAAAGTACGTAAACGGGCACTTTTGCGAGTAGGCAAAGCCGTACGTCGACTTGATGAGCGGACATAGATTTGCCGGCAGCACCTTCTCGGCCTCGGGAATCACCTCGTCGGACGTACCGCACAGAGCCACGCTTGCAGCCCCCGCGGCATCGATAATCTCGAGCGGCGTATAGCTGCACAAAAAGCCGACCAGGCGATTACCCGCCTGCTTATAATCCTTGACGCGAATAAACGCCGCCTTGCGCTGCTCGTTGAACTCCTCAAACGTGGACGGCAACGGCTGCTCAATTTTTTCCGACATATAACTCCTAAACTTTTTACCAACCAAGGAAACGGCTTTCCCAGGTGCCCGAGGTTGCCGTGAAAGAGGAGCGCCGCATACTTTGGTAGCAAGCGACGGTTTGAACGGCAAGATCGGGTGCCCGGGGAAACCGCCGAGACGGATAGCCCTAAATGGTTTCCAAGAAAGCCTCAATCCTGGTTTGCAGTTGGCCTGCATCCTCGCCGGCGTAGTCGGTCGTGATGTGCATAAACGGAATGCCGGCCTCCTCGGCGGCCTTCTCCACGGCAAACGACTCCATCTCGTAGAGCGTGCAGAACTGCAGGGCCACGTCGACGATACCGTCGGCATGCAGGTCCTTGGCCATCTGGACAATGTCCTTCATACGCTGGTCGTTGGGCGTAAAGACAGCACAGTTGATCTTAAAGTAGCGCTCGGCGATGGCGTCGAGCATCTCGTCGACCGTCTCACCGGACTCGTCGACCAAGTCCTTGTAATAGCGCGAACCCGTGCAGGACTCCTCGCCCACCACGACGCCGCCGGCCTTCTCGATGAGGTTGAACAGCTTCCAGTTGGGCACGGCCATGGGCGTACCGGTGTACAGGATGCGCTTGGTCCCCTTGGGCGCCACGCCCTCGCCGGCCTCGACACGCTGCTCGCACTCAGCCGCCATATCGTTAATGGCTCCTGTCAGACGCGGCGTGTCGTCCATAAAGGCGGCCTGGACGGTTAGCAGGCTGTCGAGACCGCTGATGGGCGCCGGGTCGGCAGCGCGTGTGGCAGCGAGGCGCTGCAGGGCGCGACGCTTCTCATTGACGACGTGGATGGCGGCCTTCAGACGCTCGGGCGTAATCTTGACGCCGCACTCTTCCTCAATCTTGGCGGCGAGCTTCTTGACCTCGGCCTTCCAGGTCACGAGCGTCGACTCGTTGTGTACGTTGGGAATATCCATGACGTACATGTTCTTTTGCGTGGCAAAAAACTCGTAGGCCTTCTTCTTGCCATCGCAGGTGTTCTCGCCCACCACCAGGTCGCTCGACTCAATGTAGGGGCAGACCTCGCCCAGCTTAAAGCCGGCAAAGCTCTTGATAAGCGGACAGGTGTTGCGGGGCAGGTGCTCCTCGACCTTATCGGTTGCCCAATCGGCACCAGAGCACAGACCCACGGGGATACCGTCGCAGGCAAGTACGATCTCCTCGGGCACGTAGACGCAGAACGAACCGACGATCTTGGTGGCCTCGCCGGCCTCCTTCTTGTCGAGCATCTCCTTAATGCGGCCGCTGTGGATGTTGGTGGCGACAAAGTCCAGGTAGGACGTGGACTTGGGACGGTTGTTCTGCGTCAGGAACATGTCGCCGTACATCTGGCCCACGGCGCCCAGCAGCATGTCGTGGTCGGCAAGATTCATGCCGAGGCTCTCCCACATCGGATGGAAATCGAATTCTTCAGCCATAACGGTTCCCCTCTCGAACCAAAAACGGATAACAGCGGTATCGATGCACGACGGACGGCGATTGCCCGGCCGTGCTCAAACCCGGAATTTTGGGGAACCTGCTTTGCAGCTGATTATTTAGTTGTGCGTCGTCTCTCCCGGAGCCGTGAACATACCTGCTCATATGCGGCTCCGAGCCATATATAGGGCACGCGCGGCAACGCGGCGAATGTATGTCGTCTGCGGCATGTGCGCACCCTCCTTAACCAGTTGAGGTCAACTATATCAACGGTCATCGACCATGCGAACACCGTTGACATTCGTACGACAGCATCGTGTGCCGTCGTTTAATAAATAATTATCTTGATTGATAAGAGTTTGTCATCCCTCATTCGGCGAACGGCAAGGCAAAGCCGCCGAGACTTATATCCCCGACGGCATTACCCGGCGCTATCGACAAACCAAATGAATCCTGCTCGCATCAAAATGCATGCGCAGCGTCTCGCCTGCTTGCGGTAGCTCGTCGACAGGCACTCTCACCTTGTTGACCTTCCACTGCAGGCGCGTGGGCGCATCGACGCGCGGTACGTCCAGCAGCACCAGGCGCTCAAAACGCGAATCGCTCACTCGGGCCACGTGCAAATCATAGCTGTTGCGGCCCCGCTCGGCACGGTTGTCAACATGGAAGTAACTTGCGCGAATGCCCAGGTACGCCACATTATCGGGAACCTCGCGACCCACGTTAAAGGTCATGCCCCAATCGAGCGCCTCAACTTCTTCATCGCCGATCTTGCGCGCCCGGCTTGTGTTCTTGCAGCCCGTCAAGCGCAGCGCCGCCAGCGTCTGCGGACGGCGGACCACGTCCTCGACGGAGCCGATCTCCTCCACATGCCCGTTATGCATCACGCAGATGCGCTGGCAGAGGCGGCACGCTTCGTCGATGTCGTGGCTCACGTAGAGCACGGTACGGTTGCACACATCGAACAGGTCGAGCATGTTCTGTTCGAGGGCGCTCTTAAGATAGGAATCGAGTGCGCTCATGGGCTCGTCGAACATAAAAATGCCCGGATGCGCCGCCACCATGCGCGCAAGCGCCACACGTTGCTGCTGGCCGCCCGAGAGGCGCGCGGGATAGCGGTCGGCAAAATCGGCCAGACCGAAAATGCCCAGATAGCGCTCGGCCAACCTTTTGCGCGCGGCGGCGTCGCCCGCGTCCTTTACACCGGCACATACGTTATCGGCCACCGTCATGTTGGGAAACAGCTGATAGTTTTGGAACAGCAGGGCACATTTGCGCGCCTGGGGCGACAGGTTGATGCCCGCCGCCGAGTCAAAAAAGGTCATGCCGTTGACAACGATCTTGCCCTCGTCGGGCGTCTCCACGCCGGCGATGCAGCGAAGTGTGCAGCTCTTGCCGCAACCCGAGGCACCCAGCAGCGCCACGCGCTCCTCGCCGGCCTCAAGCTGCATGTCGAGCGTAAACCCGGGATAGCGTTTTTTGATATCCAGAACGAGTGACATGGCCTATCGACCTCCCTGCAAAGCGGCATCATCGCGCATGAGCTCGGCCAACGCCTCGCGATCGATACGCAAGGCATCGCCGCCCGCCGGATCGAGCGAATCGCCCCGTCCGGCGAGATCTTTGGCCTGCTTGCGCTCCGCACGGGAAAGGCCCCGCTCGCGATACTTTTGCGAATGCGCAGTGTATATGTTGATGAACAGGATGACTAGGAAACTAAACACGATTACGACGATGACCCAAAAGAGGGCCACCGACGTATTGCCGCCCATCCATTCAAAGTAAATGGCGATGGGAATGGTCTGCGTAATACCGGCGTAGTTGCCCGCAAAGAACAGCGTGCAGCCAAACTCGCCCATTGCGCGGGCAAAGGCGAGCACCGTGCCGGCGGCGATGGAGGGCCAGCCGAGCGGCATCATGAGCTTGGCAAAGATACGGCGTTCGGACCATCCCAGAGTTCGCGCGGCGTCGAGCATCTGCGTGTCGAGGCTCTCGAAGGCACCGAGTGCCGTACGATAGACGAGCGGGAACGACACCACCACAGCAGAGACCACCGCCGCGGGCCACGTAAAGACGATCGAGACGCCGTGCGCGATGAGCCACTGGCCCACCCCGGTCGAGCGACCAAACAGCATGAGGAGCAGAAAGCCGCAGACCGTGGGCGGCAATACCATAGGAATCGTAAAGACCGAATCGAGCAGGCCCCTGATGCGGCTCGAGGTACCCATAGTCTTCCACGCGGCGAACAGTCCCAGCGCAAAGGAGATCAGCAGGGCAAGGCCGCTCGTTTTAATGGACACCCAAAACGGGCGATAGTCGATGTCGCCCAAAAAGGAGGCCAGAGAGGTCAAGGGCCCCCGCTCATCCCGCAACACGACAGACGACGCTTCTACCATTTGAGCGCTATCAAGCCAACGCGCGCCGCCCTTGGCATCACCCGAGGCTGATGCAATCACCACATAGCGGTCCCCATCCGCACCGCGCTCGTCAAAGCCATAGGTATACCCGCCGGATTCAAACGTTGTTTCCGCCGTAACATACCAAGGAAGATCCACGTCCTCTAGCTGCGCACCTCCCATGCAGTTTGCGCTGTCGAGCTCACAGACGAGGGCCTTGAGACCCGATACGCACTCGTTGTCCTGCGGATCCAATCCATACTTCTCGACCGCCTTGGGCGACATCCACACCACAACACGATCGGCAGCAGGCACCACTACAAGGTCCACGTCCTCGTCAACGGGAAACCGGTAGCCCTCAGGCTGGCCCTCCATGGCACGAGCGGTCCCCTTGGCCAGCCGCTCAAAACCCTCGATCCCATAGGAAAGCCCATGAGCGGTCGCAGCAACCTGGGCCCCGTCCTCAGCGTCCCCAGCAAACGCAAATCCCGGCACCCAGCAAAGCGCGAAGGTCAAAGCACAGGCGACAAGCATGCGGAATCTATTAAGCACAAAAAGCTCCAAGCGAATACAAGGACGGAGTGAAACACAAAACGATGGAATTATCGCGCCAAGCCGCGCTACTCGGAAAGCTCAAAGCCGTACTTAGCCCAAATCTTCTGAGCCTTCTTGTTGGTCAGACAGAAGTCGATGAACGCCTTGGCCTCGTCGGCGTGCTCGGAGCTCTCGGCAACGGCGCCCGGATACACGATGGGCTTGTGCGAATCCTTGGGGCACACGAAGGCCTCCTCGATGCCGTCGTAGCGGAAGATATCGGAGCTGTAGACAAAGCCAGCCACGCAGTCGCCCGTGGACACATAGGCGGCGGCGGTACCAACTTTGTCGGCCAGGGCCACCTTGTCGGCGATCTCGGGCGCATACTCGCCGTCGTCGCCCTCGGTGCCGGTATAAAGGCCCACAGAAGCCAGCGCCTGGTTGGCGTACTTGCCGGCCGGAACGGTCTTGGCATCGCCGATGGCGATCTTGCCGTCCAGGTTCGCGACGTCGGCGATGGCCTCGACCTTGGTGTCGGAGCCCTCGGCACGAATGACCACGAGGTCGTTGACGAACATGTCCTCACGCGTGTCGGCGTCGACGAGCTCGGCGGCCTCGGCGTCGTCCATGGTGCCCTTGGAGGCCGTGATGAGCACGTCGACGGCGGCACCGGCGCGCATCTGCTCGACAAGGTCGCCAGACGCCTTAAACTGCGTGTCGGCAAACGTGGTGCCGGCCTGCTCTGTGTAGAGCACCTGAACCTCGGGCAGGGCCTTCTCGAGCGAGTTGGCAGCAAAGACTTGCAGCTCGACAGCCTTCTTGGAAGATGCCTTAGCAGAACCGGCATCGGAGCCAGTCGGCCCAGACGTCTTGCTGCCGGAACAGCCGGCAAGGCCAAGGCCGGCAGCGGCGACAGCGGAAAGTGAAACGAACCCGCGGCGAGAAACCATATCGAACATGTTCAACCCTTTCGAACGCTACGCCCGGGCACCCCGCCGCAAGCTTTATTCTGTTACTAGATTATACTTTTGCGCGAATAGTGTTTGTGATAAATATTTCTCGTCTAATAATTTTCCTTTACCGATAACCACGAGACAGCCCGCACTGTCGCTGCATAAAAAAGGCGGAGCAGCCCGTAAGGTCACTCCGCCGCAGGTAATGCGCTTATTTGGCGTGCCCGCCGCCCGCCGTCATTTGAGCTGCGTGCTCCAGCTGGTCGCTCACAGCCTCCCAGCTTTCACGGGCCGCTTTCGTTGATCCCGGAAAGTTGATGACAAGCGTATGCCCACGCTGCATGCACACGGCGCGCGAAAGCATAGCGCGGCGCGTCTTGGTCATGGAGTACGCACGGATTGCCTCTGCAATACCCGGTACATCGCGGTCGCAGACGGCACGCGTCGCCTCGGGCGTCACGTCGCGCATCGAAAGGCCCGTGCCGCCGCAGGTGAGCACGACATTGGCGTGGCACTCATCGGCCGCTTCCACAATGGCATCACCGATCTCGCTGACATCGTCGCGCACGACCACATGCGAGGCGACCGTCCAGCCCTGCGCCGCGATGAGTTCCTCGAGCGCAGCACCCGCCTCGTCCTGGGCAAGATCGCGCGTATCCGAGCACGTCACAATCGATATCTTCAGCTCCATAGCATTCCTCCTATAGCACCGCGCCCTCAGGCAAGTCGACACGCACGACATCAACGACGTCGCCCGCCTTGAGGTCACACGGGCCTTCGTCAATACGCAGCAGGCAGTTGGCCCGCTGCATCGTTCCGAGCAGCGCCGAATTCTGCGTCTTGGCCTCGGTCACCAACAACTCACCGGTCTCGGGGTCACGCAAAACCGTAGCGCGATCGAAGAAGCGACGATCCTGTCGCTTTTTCACGCCGTGCGTGAGCGTCGCCCGCTGCACGGGACGCACGCCCTCGGCAAAGCCGCGCATCTTGCGAATCGCCGGACGGGCAAGCATCTCAAAGCCTACATACGCCGCGGCCGGATTGCCCGAAAGTCCCAGGTAGGGCTTACCTGCGAGCAAGCCAAACGTAATGGCCTTGCCCGGACGCATCGAGATGCGGTCAAACAGCACCTCGCCCTCGCGCCGGACGAGCGCCGTCACGAAATCGTAATCGCCCGCCGAGGCGCCACCACTCGTAATGACAAAATCGCACTCCTGCGCGGCGCGATGCACCAACTCGGCAATCGCCTGCTCATCATCGGGCGCAATGCCGTAGAACACGGGCTCGGCTCCTGCATCGAGCGCCTCGGCCATCAACGCCGACGAGTTGGAGTCGCGAATCTGCCCGCGCGCCGGCACGTTACTTGGTGCGACCAGTTCCGTCCCCAGCGAGATAATGCCCACGCGCGGCGCGGCATGCACCTTCACGCTCGCATACCCGGCGCTCGCCAGCAAACCGGCGCCCGCCGGAGCCACAACCTCTCCAGCGTACATCACGACGTCGCCAGCATGCGCTTCCTCAGCAGCCGATCGAACGTTCTCCCCCACCTTGGCCGGCGCCGAGAATCTCACACGCGAACCCTCGTTGCCGTCACCGTCGAGCACATCGACGATCTCGTACTTCACCACGGCATCGGCGCCTTCGGGTACCGGCGCGCCCGTCATGATACGAACCGTGTCGCCCGCGCCGATTGCGCCCTCAAAGACATGGCCCGCCGCCTCGTGCCCCACGACAGAAAGCGTCACGGGCGCATCGGTGGACGCTTTGGCGAGGTCAACGGCGCGCACGGCATATCCGTCCATAGCGCTGTTGGCAAACGGCGAAATGTCGATATCGGCCACCGCGTCCTCGGCCAAGGGAAGACCGGCGGCCTGCCACACGGGAATCTCGACGAGATCGGTCGGAGCAACGTGCGACAGAACAATCGACTGCGCGTCCTCCAGCGGAATGAGTTTCTCTGCCATATGCACCTCTTAATGCCACAGCGCACAACGGGGGCGCCAATTCTTTATGCTTGTCTCAGTATAATCCCCTGCCGCACGACGGCGAAACGACCCACGTTCTCGAATACAGCTGTCGGCCGCAAGCCGCGTAACAGAACCGAAACCAACCTGCCGGTTTGTCACGTTTGGCACGTTCTATAATGCTCGTGTTGCAACCTAAAAGAGGAACGTATGGCTTTTACCGACAAACCCGAAAGCGCAAACGAGGCGCAGGATCATTCCCAGCCGCTCGACGACGGCGGCTTGTTCTCCCTGAACGACGTCATCATGGCAGGCAGGCAACAGCTCACCCGCTCCGAGCATCTCTTGGCTGCCGACACGCGCCGCAATGCCCACAACCTACTCGCGAGCGCTAAGTTGCTCGTTCTCGTCGCCATCGTCTCGCTCGCCATGGGCGTTGCCGCTTGGGCGTTTTTGGCCTCGTTGAATATCGCGACCGACTATCGCGAGCACCATACGTGGATTTACGCGCTGCTTCCCGTTGTGGGCGTTGCCACCGCATGGGTGTACAAAAACCACGGTCTTGCCGCCAAACGCGGTAACAACCTGGTCATCGACTCCGCTCTGGGCACACGCCTCATCCATAAGCGCATGGCCGTCCTCACCTTCGTCTGCTCCACGCTCACGCACCTAACGGGCGGATCGGCCGGTCGCGAGGGAGCCGCGGTGCAGATTGGCGGCACCATCGCCAGCAACATCTCAAGCCTCGCCCACCTCAAAAAGCATGACCACCACGACCTCATGCTCGCCGGCATCTCGTCGGCCTTTGGCGCCGTATTCGGCTCTCCCCTTGCCGGAGCTTTCTTTGGCATGGAGATGTGCTTTATCGGCAAGATCGACTACACCGCAGGGATCTACTGCCTGGTCGCCTCGTTTACCGGCTACTTTACATCACTCGCCCTGGGTACCGAGTACGAAGCGAATGCCATCGCCAGCGTTCCCGCCATGACGCCCAAAACGGTCGTTATCGTTGTTATCAGCGCCATTATCTTCGGTCTGACGGCACGCCTCTTTGCCTGGTCGGTTCGAACCGTCAAGAGCCTGTACGGTCGCTTTATCACCAATTACCTCGTTCGCGCACTTATAGGCGCACTCGTGGTTTTGGCTGTCTATGCTCTCCTCGACGCCTGGGACTACGCCGGCCTTTCCACGTGGCTTTCGGGCGCCGGGTTTGCCGGCAACACCACCCTCGCCGACGCCGCCATCAAGCTCGTCGTAACGGCACTCACCCTGGGTGCCGGTTTCCAAGGCGGCGAGGTCACGCCCCTGTTTGGCATCGGTGCGGCACTCGGTGGCTGGATCGGTTGCCTTACCGGGCTCGACCCCAGTTTTCTGGCGGCTCTCGGCATGCTCGGCGTGTTCTGTGCCGGCCTTAACGTGCCCATCACCACCTGCATGATGGCCATCGACCTGTTCCACGGCACGGCCGCCGGGTTCTTTGTCATCGTGGCCTTTATCAGCTATCTCGCCGGCGGACACCGCGGCGTGTACCCTGCCCAGCGCATCATATCACCCAAGCGCCGTTCGCTTATAGTGGATGAGGGCGGTACGGTAGCGGATGCTATCGAGCGCCACAACGACCTGATAGAGTAGACGTAAGTATTCGCCGTGCAGCCACAATCGGGGGGCAATTCGACCCGAGCGCGACCGCACCGTCACGCCATATGCCGGGAGTCGCCCATGCACGCAACTGATTTTGGTCGCACGCTCATCATCGCCAACCCAGCCGCCCAATCGGGTGCGGCGCGCGAAGTTGCCGAGCGCCTGCAACGCTTTTTGGACATGACTGCACGCGCATCCCAGTTTGACCTGGTATTGACCGAGCGTATGGGGCACGCCAAGGAGCTGGCCGCACAGGCTCAGGGCTATCGCACCGTTATCGCCCTTGGCGGCGACGGCGTGATCCACGAGGTCGTCAACGGGCTTATGGCACAAAAGGAGGACCCCCGCCCCGCTCTTGCCATCCTACCCGTGGGTTCCGGCAACGATTTTGCCCAAACGCTCGGTATAGAAGATTTCTCCGGCAAGGATTTTGGCGCGCTGCTCACCTGCGAGCTGCAGCGTCAGGACATCGGTCGCATTCGCTCATGGAACCCCGCAAGCGGTAGCGGCGAGGCTACCGTTGAGTACTACGACCAGACGCTCTCCGTCGGTATTGACGCCGCCATCGGCCTGGGCACCACCGAGCTGCGCAAAAAAACGGGCCTCACCGGCGCTCCGCTCTACACCCTCTCGGGACTTGAACAGTTTGGCCTGCGCTATCGCAACTACCCCATGACAGTCAGCTTTGACGGCGCGCCCGCCGAGCGCGTGAGGGCGATCATCATGGCGATTCAGCTGGGCCCCACGTATGGCTCGGGCTATCGCATCTGTCCCGACGCCGACCCGTGCGACGGCATGCTCGACGTTTGCTACGCCTACGGCCCCGTTCCGCGCGCGGTCGCGCTTCCCATGTTCCTTTCGGCCAAGGACGGCCACCATACCAAGTTGCCGCCGGTTTGCATGCGCCGCTGCCGCCATGCCGAGCTTACCTTTGAGGAGCCCGACTACCCCATCCAGGCCGACGGCGAACCTGTTATCGCCTCGCGCATCGAAGTCGACATCCTACCCGGCGCCCTCCAAGTCTGGCGCCCAACCCGCTAACCACCCCTAAGTTGCGGTGAAATAGGGACTGTTTATGCAGGTAAAGCCGCAAAACAGCCCCTATTTCACCGCAACTTATTCAGAAGATCACTCCTCCCCGCCCGGCTTGCGGCGGTTGGCCTTTTTAATGGCGTTGAAGTGCTTGTCATTAAGTCTGCGCTGGCGAGAGCGCTGAGGCACCTTGGTCTTTACGCGTCGACGCGGTGGACGCCCGCGACGCTCAAGCTCAGCGTGTAGCTTACGTAAACAGCAGCTACGATTTTGGAACTGGCTGCGACTCTCGCGCGCCGTCACGGTAATCCCCGTAGGGATATGTTTCATGCGCACCGCCGAGTCCGTCGTGTTCACGCCTTGCCCGCCCGGGCCCGTCGCGCGAAACACCTGCACCTCGCAATCGCGCGCCAGCTCCTCGACCGGCATCTCGGCATAGCGCGCATACTCACGCCATCCCATCTTGTTCTCATCCATATCAACACCTCCCCTCATACAAAAAATGTGACAAAGGGACAGTCCCTTTGTCACATCGCATACCAATCGCTTGTGTTGCGAGCCTAGGCGAAGGTGATCTCGCCGTTCTCACAGTCCATATCGGCGATACGGGCCAGGCTCTCAACACGGAAGCCGCGCTCGCGGAGCTTATCGCCACCGCCCTGGAAGCCCTTCTCCACCGCAATGCCAATGCCGGACACCTCGGCACCCGCAGCCTCGCAGATCTTGATAAGACCCTCAAGCGCGCATCCGTTGGCCAGGAAGTCGTCGATAATCAGAACCTTGTCGCCCTCGGACAGGAAGCGCTTGCCAACGATGACCGGGTACTCCCTCTGCTTGGTAAAGGAGTAGATGGTCGTGGCATACTGCTCGCCGTCGAGGTTGATGGACTGCGCCTTCTTGGCAAAGACCACCGGCACGCCGCCAAAATGCTGGGCTGCGATGCAGGCCATGCCAATGCCCGAAGCCTCAATCGTAAGGATCTTGTTAATCTCGACATCCTCGAACAGACGGGCCCACTCGGCGCCCATGTGGTCAAACAGCTCAACGTCGCACTGGTGGTTGAGGAAAGCATCAACCTTAAGGACATTACCGGCCTTTACGATGCCGTCATGGCGAATACGGTCCTCAAGCTCCTGCATGGCGCAACCCCTTCTCGCGGCAACGATACCGCGCGATTAATAAACGTTGTTCGATAGTCTACCACGGACCGACCCCCGCCCGCCCCACAAGCCGCATCGCACCACAAAGCCGCATCGCACCACAAAGCCGCAAGCAGATACACCGAGCTTACCAGCTGAATGCGATCGAGGCCCACGCCCGGCCCCTTTTGCATCACGGGCAGCGCCACGGTCACGACGGTCGAATCCAGACACACCATAAACGTCATGATGAGCACCGTAAACAGAATCGCCCATTTGTTCTTGCCATGGGTGTCTCCCTCAAGAGCGATGTGTTCGCGGCGCAGCTGCTCTGCGGTTTTCTCCATATCCATCCTTTCGAGTGGCGCAACACAAAAACGGGGCCCCAATCGCCTTCAAACAGTCGCGATTGGGGCCCCGCCTACGGTATCGGGACTAAAGGTCGCCGAAGCTTTCTGCCGGCATCGGCGCCTTGCACGAACGCTAGCCTAGCACTGCTCGAGCGCCTGCTCAAGGTCGGCAATCATATCGGCCGTGTCCTCGAGGCCGCACGACAGGCGCACCATGTCGGCGGAGATACCACAGGCGATAAGCTCCTCATCGTTCATCTGGCGGTGCGTGGCGTTAGCGGGATGCAGGCAGCAAGTGCGGGCGTCGGCCACATGCGTGGCGATCTGAGCGAGCTTGAGGCTCTTCATAAAGGTCTCTGCCGCCGCGCGACCACCGTTAAAGCCAAAGCTCACAACGCCGCAGGTGCCGTTGGGCATGTACTTTTGAGCTAGGTCATAGTACTTGTCGCCCTCCAGACCCGGATAGCTCACGAAGCGCACCTTGGGATGGCTCTGCAGGAACTTGGCAACAGCCAGGCCGTTCTCGCAATGACGCGGCATGCGCACATGCAGGCTCTCGAGCGAGCTGTTCAGGAAAAATGCCGCCTGCGGGTTCTGCATGGGGCCGAGGTCGCGCATGAGCTGAGCGGTTGCCTTGGTAATGAAGGCGCCCTCGCGACCGAACTTCTCGGCATAGGTCACGCCGTGGTAGCTCTCATCGGGCGTGGTGAGACCCGGGAACTTGTCCGCATGGGCCATCCAATCAAACTGGCCGTGGTCGACGATCACGCCGCCCAGGCAGGCCCCATGTCCATCCATGTACTTGGTGGTGGAGTGCGTAACGATATCGGCGCCCCACTCAAAGGGACGGCACATCACGGGCGTCGGGAAGGTGTTGTCGACCATCAGCGGCACGCCGTGGTCATGCGCGGCCTTGGCAAAGCGCTCAATATCGAGCACGGCAAGGGCAGGGTTGGCGATCGTCTCGCCAAAGACGAGCTTGGTATTGGGCTCAAAGGCTGCCTCGAGCTCCTCATCGGTGCAATCGGGGGCAACGAACGTGCAGGTAACGCCCATACGACCCATGGTATGGGCAAGCAGGTTGTAGGTACCGCCGTAGATGGCCGAGCTTGCGACCACATGATCGCCGGCGCCGGCCACGTTAAAGATTGCGAGGAAGTTCGCAGCCATGCCCGAGCTCGTGAGCATCGCAGCGGTGCCGCCCTCCATCTCGCAGATCTTGGCGGCAACCAGATCGCACGTAGGGTTCTGCAGACGGCTGTAGAAATAGCCAGACTCCTCCAGGTCAAACAGCTTGCCCATGTGCTCGGACGTGTCATACTTCCACGTGGTGGACTGGTAGATGGGCACCTGGCGCGGCTCCGCGTCTCCCGGGTGATAGCCGCCCTGAACACATGTCGTACCGATGGTCTGCTCGCTCATATCTAGCTCCCTTGCCTGGGTTACATTTTTATCCGGTTCACGATACCGCTACCCCGCACCCCTCTCAACCCATCCCCAAGGTAGGTTATGAGACAAATCAACCGGGGGCATTTATCGCAGATCTTGGCATTTATTCGATAGATAAAAATGAGGCATACATGAGGCTTTCGATGAACAAATGCATCGGCAAGGGTACCATAGGCGAGTACACCGTTACCGAGGAGACAACGATGAAGCAAATCGATACTGCCCAGCTCGACATCACCGCCTGTCAGGCTCAGGCTGCCGAATACCACGCCCGTGGCTTTAACTGCGCACAGGCCGTCGCCTGCACGCTCGCACCCGCCGTCGGGCTCGACCCCCAGACCGCCTTTATCCTCACCGAGGGCTTTGGCGCCGGCATGGGCGGCATGACCGAGACCTGCGGCGCTATCTCGGGCGCCGTGGCCATCATGGGCTTTGTAATGAGCGACGGCATGGATAACCCCAAGACCAAGGGCCAGACTTACAAGCTGTCGCGCGAAATCGCCAAGCGTTTTAAAACGAAAAACACGACGACCGTCTGCGGCACGCTCAAGGGCATCGGATCGGACAATGGTCCGCTCCGCAGCTGCCCCGGCTGCATCGACGACGCCATCGAGATCGCCTGCGATGTGCTAAAGCAGCTCGCCGAGTAAACGGCGGCAACAGAAAACGACGGCCGGCGTGCTTGGGATTCATCCAAAAGCACGCCGGCCGTCGCCGTTAGAACTCGGCAAATTTGGGAGCGCCGACCTCAATCTCCTCGCGCCCCGCCATAAGCTCGCGCATCTTAGCGCAAAACGGCTCCTGCTCCCCCGCCTTAAACACCAAATGAATCGTCACGGCATCCGCGTAATCGGTATCCGAAACCTTGGCACCCGAATCCTGCGCCAAACGAAGCACCTGCTCATACTGCGGATAGGCCACGTGCACGTCAACAGGCACGACGCTCGTCATCTCAACGACCTGCCCTGCCTCCTGAGCAGCTGCCACCGCCGCCTGCGTCGCCGCGGTATAGGCGCGCACCAAGCCACCGGGCCCCAACAGCGTGCCGCCAAAATAGCGCGTCACCACGCAGCAAACATTTTTGAGCCCAGCGCCGCGCAACACCTCGAGCGTCGGCATGCCGCTCGTGCGGCTCGGCTCACCGTCATCACTCTGACGCTCGCGTCCATCGACCAAAATCCACGCGGGAACATTGTGTCGAGCGTCGTAATGACGCTTGCGAACCATCTCGATGAAGGCATTCGCCTCATCCTCGGATTCAATATGGACCAGCTGGGCAATAAACCGGCTCTTGCGATCCACAAACTCGCCAGAAGCCTCAATATTCGATCGCAGGGTAAAATAGCTGTCCAACAAAGCCCCTCAACAAAACTAAGCGCGGCAACAAACAGCCTCAATAATACGGCAAAGACAGCACCGTTGTCCTCGCCAACAAGAGCGAAAACGCCAATGATGCCGTCACCAACAGCGAGAACCCGTCAGCGCGAGCAAGGTGCCTTGAAAGACGAGATTGCAACAGGAATGAGGCTGCCGATGACCAGGCAAAAACAGCGAGATGCCAAGAACGGAACCGCCGATGATTCCGTCAACGAAAGCGAGAACCCGTCAGCGCGAGCAAGGTGCCTTGAAAGACGAGGGCATTGACCTTATGGTCATGCCCGAAGGCTTGAAAGGCAGATTGTCGCGCTGACGGGTTCGCAGCGTCAACAAAGTGCCGAGTGGGCCTATAAGCCGGGTTCTGTCGTGAACGGTCATTTATCTTGTCTGCACGTTACCGTGCAGCTCCACGCACGCTACCCGAACGCGGACCGGGCCGGCCCATAGCGTTCCTATTCGCGCTTGCTCCGGATGGGGCTTGCCAAGCCGCCGTGTTGCCACGACGCTGGTGGTCTCTTACACCACCGTTTCAGCTTTTCCCTTTACGCCTTGCGGCGCAGGTGGGAGTCTTCTTTTCTGCGGCGCTTTCCGTCGGATCACTCCGCCCGGCCGTTAGCCGGCATCCCGCCCTCTGGAGCCCGGACTTTCCTCACGCGTGCCGCAAGCAGCACATCGCGCGACCGTCTGGCCCACTCAGCAGTGCAAGAGTGTAACACACCGTTGCCGCAGGCAAAGGCACAACACAAGCGTTCGACACGATATACCAAGAACCATGCCATGCGGTACAATAGGGTCGTCGATGGGCAACGTCGCCAGTCGAGACGCGACCGCGCTCCGCACCCCTCCGTCTACTCGGTGCGTTCCCGCCTCCTCCCCGAGGCGGGATGTCGGCATTTTCATGCACCGACAACCCAATAGCCCCCGTGAACAGCCCGGACAGCGTTGCGCACGAGTAGCATTGCGCACCTCACCGGCAAACGCAAAAAGGGACCCGTCCATTGCGGACGGATCCCTTAAAGCAAGTGATCGTCAAACCGATTTACTCGGCGTCGGTCTCCTCGTCCTTCTTCTCGGAAGGCAGCGGGGTAACCTCGATCTCGACACCCAGAGTCTCAGCAGCGGACTTCATAGACAGGGAGATACGACGACGGTCGAGGTCGATCTCCATGACCTTGACCTGAACCTTGTCGCCCACGTGGGTGACCTGAGAAGGCTGGTCGACGTGCTTGTTGGCCATCTCGGAGATGTGCACCAGGCCCTCGATGCCCTCGCCCAGATCGACGAAAGCGCCAAACGGGACAAGCTTGGTCACCGTGCCCTCGACGATAGCGCCGACGGGGTACTTCTTGACCAGTGCGCGCCACGGATCCTCGGTGGTCTGCTTGAGACCCAGGGAGATGCGCTCGCGGTTGAGATCGACGTCGAGAACCTCGACCTCGACCTCCTGGCCGACCTTGACAACCTCGGAAGGATGGTTGACGTGGTTCCAGGAGAGCTCGGAGATGTGGATGAGACCGTCGATACCGCCGAGGTCGACGAAGGCGCCGAAGTCGACGATGGAGGAAACGGTGCCCTGGAGACGCATGCCAGACTTAAGCTTGGACAGGATCTCGGAACGCTCGGCCTTACGGGACTCCTCAAGCACGACGCGACGGGAGAGAACGACGTTGTTGCGGTTGCGGTCCATCTCGATGACGCGGGCCTCGATGCGGGTGCCCATGTAGGAGGTGAGGTCCTTGACGCGACGGAGGTCGACGAGGGAAGCGGGCAGGAAGCCACGCAGGCCGATGTCGAGGATCAGGCCGCCCTTGACAACCTCGATAACCTCGCCCTCGACGTTCTCGCCGGAGTTGAACTTCTCCTCGATGCGGTTCCAAGCACGCTCGTACTCGGCACGCTTCTTGGAAAGGACCAGACGACCGTCCTTGTCCTCCTTCTGGAGAACCAGGGCCTCGATGGAATCACCGAGTGCAACGATGTCTGCAGGGTTAGCGTCCTTGCGGATGGACAGCTCGCGGACCGGGATAACGCCCTCGGATTTGAATCCGATGTCAACGAGCACCTCGTCATGCTCGATCTTAACGACAGTACCGTTAACGAGATCGCCCTCATCAAAGTCGGTAATCGTACCGTCGATGAGGTTGTTCATCTCCTCCTCGTTGACATCGTCAAGAGAGAAAATGGACGAGTTCTGAATCTCACTCAAAGGTGGACCCCTTTCGAACTACGGGGCCCCGATTGCTAGGACCTACAGAAGGGTGCGACAAGCACACAACGTTTAGGAACACTCGGGAGCCGACAGATACTAATGTGACGCTTATGCAATCACGTTCGTATAGGTTACGTGGAAATCACTTCGATTTCAAGCGTGAACTGCGATTTTTTACTCGTATGGAGACTTTTTCGCAATCTTGTGAACGACCGTCTCCATAAGTTGACGATAAGCAGTTGAGTATACGGCTTTGGGGTAAAGTATCCGGAGCCAACGTTCTAAACGATTTTTCGAGAAAGGTGCCCGCGTGCTCAAAGCAGTCGTTTTCGATATGGACGAGACGCTTCTCAGCATCAATCTCAACGCGTTTATCCTTCGCTATTTTAAGGATGTCTCGTCAATGCTCGCGGATATCGGACGATGCAGCCGCGGTGGCACGATGGCACGCCTCGGCACCATCCTGGTCGACCTCAACGCCAATCGCCGAAGCGGCACGGACAATCGCACCAATCTTGAGTTTTACCGCACCGAGGTCGAGCGCAGGTGCGGCATCTGCCTCTCGGACCCACTCATCTACGAGGCGTTTACCTACTATGAACGCGAAGTTCTCCCGTACAAGAATGACGATGCCATCAATGCCCACGCCATGCCGGGTGCACACGCCGCACTCCAGGCTGTACGGGACGCAGGACTGCGTTGCGCACTCTTTACCAACCCCAGCTTTCCCCAGGGGGCCATCGAATGCCGCATGGGTTGGGGTGACCTGGCCGACGCCCCCTTTGAGCTCGTGACGCACATGGGAAACGCCACCCGTTGCAAGCCCGATGCCACCTATTACCTGGAGCAGCTGCAGGCCATGGGGCTCGAACCGCACGAGGTCCTTATGGTGGGCAACGACCCCAAGCGCGACTTCCCCAGCCCCGCCTGCGGTATTCAAACTGCCTATGTTGGCCAGGGAAAACCCAGTCGAGCCACCTGGCGCGGAACCATGGAAGACTTCGCCCGCGACTTTAACGCCGTAATCGATGCCTTCTACGAGCACCAAGTAGCCAACGAACGATCCTAACAAACCTGGGTTTTGCCGATCATGATGTTGAGGATTTCGACGTCGGTGTCCTTCATACCCACGCGACCCACATAGCCCATGCTGGCGATTGTCTGCTCAACGGTATCTTGGATCAGGCCCTCGCCGGCGCGGAAACCGCGGCCCTGCATGGCCATATCGTGGCCTAGAATCGCCGCATCAACGGCTGCGGAAATCTTGGCGGCACAGCTCGCCTTGGCGCCATCGCACACGATGCCGCCCACGTTGCCGAGCGTATTCGAGACCGTCGCGCCGATCTGATCACGCGTGCCACCGCACAGCCAGGTAATCGCAGCGCCGGCACCGCACGCGGCGCAAATAGCACCGCAAAATGCCGAAAGTGCACCAATATAGCTTTTGATATGCACGGCAATAAGATCGGACAGCATCACGGCGCGCACCAGGCGCTCGTGGTCGCAGCGCAGGTACTCGGCATATTCCATAACGGGCAATGCACAGGTAATGCCCTGATTGCCCGAGCCGCACACAATGGCGACCGGCAGTGCGCAGCCGTTCATGCGGGCGTCGGACCCGGCGGCTGCACGGGCACGGGCACGGCAGGCGACGTCATCGGCACGAGCGCCCAGCAGCGTACGGCCCACCTCGGCACCCCAAGCGTGCGCCAAGCCCTCTGCGCTAATGGCGCCGTTCAGCTCGATCTGACGCTCAACGGCAGCGCGAGCACCCTCAACATCGCCGTCCTCAATAAAGTCGATGATGGTCTCAATCGACATGGGCGTGTCGGCGCTATCTGCCGTGCGCTCGGCCACCACGCGTTCGGCGCAGGCGGCACACTCCCCCACCGACTTGCCGCATACCGGAATACCGTCGAGTGTATGGCACGTGACATTGGTGTGGTGGTCGGTAATCTCAACGACCGCGGTATGCCCCCCGGCCGTGGCAGTCACCTTGATGTAGAGGTTGGGCACGCCCTCGACAAGCGACACATCGCAGTAGCCGGCATCGGCGAGGAGCTCGGCCACGCGAGCACGGTCTTTATCGTCAACACTCTCGAGCACCTCGAGCGCGCTCTTGGCGTCGCCGCCCACGGCACCCAGCACGGCCGCGGCTTCAATACCATGCATACCGCCCGAGTTAGGCACGGTAACGCTCTTTACGTTCTTGATGATGTTGCCCGAGCAGGCAACATCCATATGATCGGGTTCGCAGCCGAGCGTCTGGCTCGCCAGCGCCGCTGCATAGGCAACGGCAATGGGCTCGGTGCAGCCGAGCGCACAGACAAGCTCGCGGTTCAAAACATCGCAAAACGCGGTATCACGAAGGGAATCGGCAGGCATAGGTATCTCCTACTTGTATAACGGGCTGGGCTCTCAAAATAGTTCGCTATTATTATTTGATAACAATGCATCAAAAACCACAACCATGGTTCCGGCGGACGGCGCTCAAGCACAAATTGGCGGCATTATTCATGAGAAGCCGGTCTTATTGCATGCTAAAGCGTTTGAGCAAAAAACGCCCGAGCGTTTACACAAAAGTCGCGCTATCATGCAGTCGAACGCGGTAAAACCTTTAGCAATCTCGCCGCACAGACCAGAGAGGAAGCATCCATGAAGATCGGTATCGGTAACGACCACGCCGCCGTCGAGCTCAAGAACATCATCTCCGAGCACCTGAAGGAGCGCGGCTGCGAGGTCGTGAACTTTGGCACCGACACCTCCGAGAGCTTTGATTACCCCATCGCCGGCTACAAGGTGGGCAAAGCCGTAGCCAACGGCGACGTCGATCTGGGCATCCTCATCTGTGGCACCGGTGTCGGGATTAGCTTGGCCGCCAACAAGGTCGAGGGCGTTCGTGCCGTCGTGTGCTCCGAGCCCTTCAGCGCCAAGCTCTCGCGCATGCACAACAACACCAACGTGCTCGCCTTTGGCGCCCGCGTCGTGGGCTCCGAGCTCGCCAAGATGATCGTCGACGAGTGGCTCGATGCCGAGTTCGAGGGCGGCCGTCACGAGCGTCGCGTCAATCTCATCAACGAGATTGACCAGACCCGCGGACTCAAGGTCGTCGACGAGGCTTAAAGACTTACAACACCATACGTTAACGACAGCCCCCGTCCGGAACACACATCCGGACGGGGGCTGTTTAGTAGATTTTTGGGATATACCTAGAAATCTACTGGAATAAAAAGGGCGCCGCGGATGGAATTCCGCGGCGCCAAAGCCACACGCTAACAGCTTTGAGGAGTCAAAGCTGGTTTAGCCAAAGAAGCGCTTGATCTCGATCTCGGCGTTCTCCAGGCAGTCGGAGCCGTGGATCACGTTGGCGTTGACATCGACAGCGAAGTCGCCGCGAATGGTGCCGGGGGCAGCGTCAAGCGGGTTGGTAGCGCCCATAAGGGTGCGCATCTTGGAGACAGCGGAGAGACCGGAAACGACCATCTTGACGACCGGACCGCTCGTCATAAAGTCGCAGAGATCGCCAAAGAAGGGCTTGTCGGCCAGATGGGCGTAGTGCTCCTCGACGGTAGCGCGCTCGAGCGTGGTCATCTCCATGCGCTCGATGACAAGGCCGCTACGCTCAATGCGAGCGACGATCTCGCCGATCTTGCGATCGCGCACAGCGTCGGGCTTAATCATGATGAAGGTCTTCTCGATAGCCATAAGGTAGCCTTTCAAGTAGGTTCGCGCGTGCCCAAGTCCCATTCCGGCACCCGCCTGGACTGCATCGTAACAGAGTTTTAGCTGCAGTTAAACAAAAAGCTGTTTTTTGAAACATTACAATTTATTAAAACGTTCCATATGTGTCACTTCTGTTTCGAAGCCTGATTAGAGTACCATCCGACCGCGCATCAACCGCGCCGAACCGAGCGGACGGTCGGTTGCCGCCCGTGAACGTACCCCCTTCACAACCTGCCCAAAGGTCCTACAGAAGTTCTCGACAAGCCCCTTCCCCATTGCAACAAAATACGGGCGCCCGCAGCAACAGACGCCCGTAAAAGCAAAAACGATTTATCAATAAATGGCCAAAGCCGCTTCAACTAAACCCTTACTTTGCTCCGTGGCCCATCTCGACGACCTTGGTCAGCGATCCAAGCATACCTTCGTCGGCAACGAGTTGTGCCTGGGCACGCTGCAGCTGCACGGCAACGGCGGCAGGGGCGGTACCGCCCTCGGTCGTGCGTGCAGCGACAATCGACGGGATGTCGAGCGCCTCGGTAATGTCGTGCTCAAAGAGCGGGCTTGCCTCTTGGAACACCTCAAACGGCAGGTCCTCAAGATTGCAGCCGCGCTTCTCGCACATCAGGACCAAATGGCCCACCACGGCGTGGGCCTCGCGGAACGGCAGGCCACGCTTGGCCAGGTAATCGGCAACATCGGTAGCGGCAAGGTGCCCCACGCCGCACTCGCGCGCCATGGCATCCTCGTTGACGGTCCAGGTCGAGATCATACCGGCCATAACGGACAGGCACTGCATGAGCGTATGGGCGGTATCGAGCGCGCCCTCCTTGTCCTCCTGCAAGTCCTTGTTATAAGCGAGCGGCAGGCCCTTCATGGTCACGAGCAGCTGCACCAGGTTGCCATAGACTCGGCCGCTCTTGCCGCGGATAAGCTCGGCAAAATCGGGGTTCTTCTTCTGCGGCATGATGGACGAGCCAGTGGAATACGAGTCGGAAAGCGTGATAAAGCCAAATTCGGAGCTCGACCACAGCACGATCTCCTCGGAAAGACGCGACAGGTGCATCGCCATGACGGAGCCGGCGTAATGCAGGTCGAGGAGGAAATCACGGTCGGAAACCGCATCGAGCGAGTTGGGAATCACGCCCGCAAAGCCAAGTTCGGCGGCCGTCATCTGACGATTGAGCGGATAGCTCGTACCGGCAAGCGCGGCAGCGCCCAGCGGGCAGTTGTCGGCAGCATCAAAGGCGGCCTTCAGGCGTGTAAAGTCGCGCGCGAACATCCAAGAATACGCCAGCAGATGATGCGACAGCAGCACGGGCTGAGCATGCTGCATGTGCGTGTAACCCGGCAGAATCACCTTGTCGTACTGTTTGGCCGCATCCACCAGCACGTGGCGCAGCTCAAGATTGGCCTCCATGAGCTCCTTGGCCAGCGCCTTGACGCCCAGGCGCGTATCGGTCGCCACCTGGTCGTTGCGCGAACGCCCGGTATGCAGGCGCTTGCCCGCCTCGCCGATGCGACGGGTCAGCTCGCTCTCGATGGACATATGAATGTCCTCGTCGTTGATATCGAAGGTGAAGTTGCCGGCATCGATATCCTGTTCGATTGCGGTCAGACCCTCGGCAATCGCCTGCTCGTCCTTTGCACTGATAATGCCCTGGGCCGCCAGCATCTTGGCATGTGCCTTAGAGCCAGCGATATCCTGCTTATAGAGATGTTTGTCGACCGGCAGCGACGCGCCAAACTCCTGCGTGACCTCGGCCACGCCTGTCTCAAAACGACCGCCCCAAAGAGCCATGGAACCGTCCCCTTTCTCCAAATACCAAAACAAGCGCCCAAAGCAAAGCGCCATGTCGCTAAAGCGATTTATCAACCGCTAGTTTTGCACATTCCCCGCCGTGCGCGAGACCATGTGGCTAATTTGCAAAGAAGTGACGCACCAGGCACTTGGCGCCCATCGACTCCCGCCAGCCGTTGCTCGCCGAGCCGTCAATCCATGCCTTCAGGCTCATAGGGACATCCTCGACCTTTGCAGCATCGAACTCGGGCGCGAGGGCAAGTAAAGCATGCGCGATAGCATTGAACATAATGGATACTCCTCAGATATATATAGGCGCAAAGCCGCCAAATTGATAGAAGGAGCCCCGCCGGACAACCCCGGCGGGGCTCGGACTCAGCCGCAGACGCGGCATCATATATGCGGGCGGAATGTAGGGGCCACCGATGTTAAGAAGTGTCAGCAAGCATAACGAAAGGTAGGGACCCCATGCGCCCGTTATGTATCACGCGGATGGGCCGCGCGGATACCAAGGGAGAAAGACTTAAGCCTGAGCGGCAGCAGAGCTGGGACCCTGGACCTTGGCCCACGTCTTGAGCGACAGCGTGTCGATCTCGATAAAGCCGGCGCTGGCCTTCTCGTCAAACGTGGTGTCGCGGTCGTAGGTGGCCAGACCGTAGTCATAGAGGCTGAAGGGGCTCTTGCGGCCGACAACATGGCAGTTGCCCTTAAAGAACTTCAGACGAACGGTGCCGGTCACGAACTTCTGGGTATCGGCCATAAAGGCGTCGAGTGCGTTTTTGAGCGGGCTGTACCACTGGCCGTTGTACACGGCGGTGGCCCAATCCTGCTCGAGCTTAATCTTGGTCTTGAGCAGATCGCCCTCGACACAAATATCCTCGAGCGCCTTATGGGCGGTGATAAGCGTCAGGGCGCCGGGAACCTCATAGCACTCGCGGCTCTTGAGGCCCACCAGACGATCCTCGACCAGGTCGAGACGACCAAAGCCGTTATCGCCCGAAATCTTGTTGAGGGCGATGACGATCTCGGAGAGCTTCATCTTCTTGCCGTCGACGGCGACGGGCTTGCCGGCCTCAAACTCAATCTCGGTGTAGGTCGGGGTGTCGGGCGTGTCCTCGGGATTCTTGGTCATAACCCAGGCGTCGTCGAGCGGCTCGTTCCAGGGATCCTCCAGGTGGCCGCACTCAATGGCACGACCCCACAGGTTGTCGTCGATGGAATAGGGGTTGTCGTTGGCACCCTCGGGAACCGGCACGTTGTGGGCGTGAGCATAGGCGACCTCGTCGGGACGGCACTTCAGATCCCACTCGCGAACCGGGGCGATAACCTTAAGCTCGGGGTCGAGGGCCTTGACGGCAGCCTCAAAACGAACCTGGTCGTTACCCTTGCCGGTGCAGCCGTGGGCGACGTAGGTCGCGCCAAACTCGTGGGCGACCTCGACAAGCTTCTTGGCGAGCAGCGGGCGAGACAGAGCGGAAAGCAGCGGGTACTTGTTCTCGTACATGGAATTTGCGGCGATGGCCTTGGTCAGGAACTCATCGGAGAACTCATCGCGCAGGTCGAGCACCTGGCAATCAAGAACGCCCAGGTCGAGCGCTTTCTGTTTCTTGGCATCCAGGCCGGTCTCCTCCTGGCCCACGTTGCCGCAGACGCAAACGACATCGAGATTCTTCTCGTCCTGGAGCCACTTGACACATACGGATGTATCAAGACCACCGGAATATGCGAGAACTACTTTTTCCTTGCTCATGGCTGTTTCCTTTCGCCCTTGGTAGCTAGTTAGAACATCGGTCAGTTGCAAGTCATTTCAAGGTCACGTACCGTGCAATATCAGGTTAAATAGCAAAAATCAGCACATACATGCCCTAGAAACATGCAGCAATGTCGTGCTAAAACCCAACGACCTTAAAATGACTCTGTTGAGGCAATTCGCCCCATGCGGACAGAGACGATTGTTATCGTCGTCGGGAAATTGCGCGCTGGCGTCGGATGGCATTGTCTGCAGTGGTGATGATCTTTACGAACTGCATCTGCCTCTCCTTTCACACATCGCCGGGCGCAATTCTAATATCGCAAACGGTACCTTTTCCTCGGTAAGCGGCTCTTTTGCCGTCTCCGTTTTCGATGGTCGCTATATTACGCTAAAGTGCCCGCTGCACAAGCGACAAATTCAAATTTCTGAAAAGTTTTTTCATTAGTTTGTGAAATGCAGTGCAAATACGCTCCGTTCCTGCGAAAATACGCCTGATTACGAGTTGATGGTTATAACGTCTGAAACAATTTCGAAACGAAAGGCTCGCTTTTATGCAAACTTACGAATCGGACGCCAATATCGGAAACATTAAGCTCATCGCCGTCGACATGGACAAGACGCTGCTGACCGACGAGCGCGTGCTGCCGCAAGGACTTGACGAACGCCTGGACAAGCTCGCCGAAGCCGGCATCGTATTCTGCCCCGCCAGCGGACGTCCCGCCCCCAAGCTCGAGGAGATGTTCGAGGGCATCAAGAACCGCCTCGCCTTTTGTCCCGACAACGGCGCGTGCGTGATATATCGCGGCAACTATATCTATAAGAGCAATATCGATGTGGCGCTGTATCAACAGGTGCTCGCTCGTGCCTCGGAGGATTCTCGCGCCGTTCCCGTCCTGTGCTGCTTCGACGAGTTCTACGTGCTTGCCCGCGACCATCAATACCACGACGAGATCAGCGTCTACTACAACACAATCAACTACGTCGACAGCTTTGAGGGCATTGATTTCGAGTCCAACAAGATTTCGATCTTCTTCCCCGCCTACGACGCTGAGCCTGCGTTCCGCGAGACCTATAACCCCGCGTTCTCGGATCAGCTCTACGTCACCAATGCGGGCCGCGAGTGGATCGACTTTATGAACCTGGGCGTCGACAAGGGCGCCGGCGTCGCGCACCTGTGCGAGCACTTGGGCATCGATATCGCCGATGCCGCCGCCGTGGGCGACACCTACAACGATATCCCCATGCTCGAGCGCGTCGGGCATAGCTTTATCGTGGACAATGCCGAAGAGCATATGAATGCGCACGCCAAGTGGCGCATTCCGAGCAACAACGACGGGGGCGTACTGACGCTCATCGACGCCATCTTGGCGGCTCGGTAATCTATCTCGTCGCCATGCCCGGGGCCGGCCGTTTGATTTTTGCTCGGTCAGGTCCTGGGCTCGCTCGAAGGCCACATTAAGTGGCCTTCGGCTCGTGCGGAATCTACAAAAATCAAACGGCCGGCCCCGGGCATGGCTATGTTGACTTGCTTGCCGCCTAGATGGCGTCTTGGGTGTCTAGATACTTGGCTGATTTTTTGGAATGAAGGGGGCTCCTTGTTGGCAAGGAGCCCCCTTCTGCCTTTAATTACTTTGGAATTGTGGGCGCTTTCCTATTTCGCGTCGGCCCAGGTTACGCCGGTGCTGGCTTCGGCGATGAGGGGTACGCGGAGGTCTACGACGTGCTCCATGACGTCTTGGACCATGGCGGTGAGGCGCTCGACTTCGTCGACGGGGCACTCAAAGTCCAGTTCGTCGTGCACCTGCAAGATCATGTGGGCGGCAAAGCCCTCTTCTTCCAGGCGGCGGCTTACGCGGGCCATGGCGATCTTGATGATGTCGGCGGCGGTGCCCTGCATGGGGTGATTCATGGCCGTACGCTCACCAAAGCCACGGAGTTGCGGGTTTTTGGCCTTGAGCTCCGGAATATGACGCCGGCGACCGTACATGGTCTCGGCGTAGCCCGTCTGCTTGGCGCGCGCCACCACGTTGTCGAGGAACGTGCGCACGCCCGGGTAGGCCTCGTAGTAGCGATCGATCATGCCACGCGCCTCGGCCATCGAGATGTGCAGCGACTGCGACAGACCGTACGCCTGCTGACCATACACAATGCCAAAATTCACGGCCTTGGCGCGACTGCGCAGGTCGGGCGTTACCTCGGACACGGAAACGCCAAACACGCGCGCGGCCGTCTCGGCATGGAAGTCCTCGCCCTCGTTAAAGGCGCGCACCAGGTGCTCGTCACCCGAGAGATGCGCCAGCAGACGCAGCTCGATCTGCGAGTAGTCCACCGCCAAAAAGACACTGCCCTCGCCTGCCGAAAACGCCGTCTTAACGGTACGGCCCAGCTCAGAGCGCGTCGGGATGTTCTGCAGGTTCGGGTCGCTCGAGGACAGGCGACCCGTTGCCGTGATGGTCTGGTTGTACGTGGTGTGCACGCGACCGTCACCACGGCGCAGCGGACCTAGCGTGTCCAGATAGGTCGACTTGATCTTGGACTTCTCACGCCAGTCCAAAATCAGGCGCACGATTTCGTGGTCACGGGCAAGGTCGCTCAGCACCTTGGCGTTGGTCGAATAGTACCCGCGCTTGGTCTTTTTGAGGCCCTTGGTCGGAAGCCCCATAACGTCAAAGAGCACGTGCGAGAGCTGCATGGGACTGCCGATGTTAAACGTCTCATCACCTGCCAGGTCGCGAATGCTGCGCTCGACCTCGGTGATCTGGGTCGCCAGGCCCTCGGACAGGCTGCGCAGCCGGTCGGGATCTACGAGCATGCCCGCGCGCTCCATCTTGGCAAGCACCGGCACGAGCGGCATCTCAATGCCATCGAACACGTTGGCGGCGTTCTCGCGGGCCATGCGGTCGCGAAGCGGCGCCACGAGTGCCAGCGTCAACGCCGCGGTACGGGCAGCAGGAGCAGGAGCGTCCTCGCCAGCACCATCCGCACCGCGCGCCGCAGGCAGCGCCATCTGCAGATAGGTATCGGCCAGATATGCCTCGTCAAACTCGGAGCGGTCGGAATCCAACAGGTACGCGGCAACCACGGTATCAAAGATGCGCACGGAATCGACTGCCAGCGGGTCCATGAGCTCGGGCTCAGAAGAATCGATGGGCGAAAGCTCATGCAGCAACGCCTTCATGTCCGGGCTCGCCACGCGGCCCTCCATAAACAGGCGCGCGAGCACGCCAGCGATAACGCCGTGGGCAGAATTGAAGCCCTCGACAGTGGCAGGCGTGCCGTCATCGGCTTCCTCGAGCGCAAAGAGCCCCTTGGACGTCGCCAGCCACAGCGTACGCGTCAGGCCAAAGAGCGCACCCTCCTCCTTGTCATCGTCCACCACGGCGGCGACCCACTCGCCCGCATCAATCGCGCGAGAGATCTCGGCCGCCACAGCAGCAAGTGCCTCAGCGTCGCCGGCGGCGGCACGCGAAACCGCGGGTATCTCGAACGCGCTGGCAGCGGGCACGACCCCGCCCTCGCCGCCAATCAGCGCCAGGAAGCGGTTCTGCATGGCCGTAATGCCAAGTGCGCCCAGCGCCGCGGACACCTCATCGGCAGAAAACGCTGGGAAGGACGTCGCGTCAAAGTCGAGCTCGACAGGTGCATCGGTGCGGATGGTCGCAACCTTGCGGCTCAGTAGCGCATCGTCGATGTGTGCACGCAGGTTCTCGCCCATCTTGCCCTTGACCTCGTCAGCATGCGCAATGACCTCGTCCAAGCTGCCGTACTGCGCGATGAGCGCGCTCGCCTTTTTGGGGCCGATGCCCGGTACGCCGGGAATGTTGTCCGACGTATCGCCCTTCAGACCGTAAAAATCGGGCACGAGCGCCGGCGTAATGCCGTGATACAGGTCGTCCACGCTCTCGGGCGTCATGATCGCCACGTCGGACAGGCCCTTGCGAGTCGAGACCACGTTGACGTGCTCGGTCACAAGCTGATACATGTCACGGTCGCCGGTCACCAGCAGCATGTCGCAGCCGGCCTCCTCACCCAGGCGCGCCATGGTTCCCAGGATATCGTCGCCTTCCCAGCCCTCGGACTGCAGAATTGGCACGTTGAGCGCCGTGAGCAGCTCCTTAATCATGGGAAACTGCGCATGCAGATCGGGGTCCATGGGCGGGCGCTGCGCCTTATACTGCGGCAGCATCTCCATGCGCACGCGCGGCTTGCCCTTGTCAAACGCCACGACCACACCGTCGGGGCTAAAGGCATCGATCATCTTAAGAAACATGTTCAGAAAGCCAAAGATCGCGTTGGTGGGGCGACCGTCCGGCGCGTTCATGGTCGGCGGCACGGCGTGGAAGGCGCGGTGCATGAGCGAGTTGCCGTCGATAACGGCAAAGGTGCGGCGCTTGTCAGACATATTGAATACCTCGCTTTGGACTGGGCACGGCTTGCTCACTCCAGTTTACACGCTCCCCGCCCCGCGGCCACCGCACATCAAGCTCCCCCGCCACCGCGCGTTCCCGAGTGATACGATGGCTCACGGTACAACAACCAGCACGATCGATCCGAAAGGAGCCTGCGTCATGGAGCGTCCCTGCGCATGGAAAAAGTACACGCCACAGCAAATCGAGGAGCTCGAGGAGCTTTGCCGCGGCTATAAGCAGTTTTTGAGCGAGAACAAGACCGAGCGCCTGTGCGTCAAGACCGGCATCAAGATGGCCGAGGAGGCGGGATACGTCGACCTGGAGACCGTAATCGCCGAAGGCCGCGAGCTCAAGGCAGGCGACAAGGTGTACGCCGCCAACCACGGCAAGGATCTTATGCTCGTCAACCTGGGCACCGCCCCGCTCGAGCAGGGCTTTAACATCCTGGGCGCCCACGTGGACTCGCCGCGTCTGGACCTCAAGCAGAATCCCGCCTTCGAGGCCGGCGACATGGCCTACCTCGACACGCACTACTACGGTGGCGTCAAGAGCTACCACTGGGTGGCCTCCCCGCTCGCACTCGTGGGCGTCATCTGCAAAAAGGACGGCACCACCGTCGACATCAACATCGGCGACAAGGCCGACGATCCGGTCTTTACCATCTCCGACCTGCTGATTCACCTCTCGAGCGAGCAGATGTCCAAGCCCGCCAAGGACGCCGTCGACGCCGAGATCCTCGACGTGATCGTGGGCGGCCGTCCCGTAAAATTTGACGAGGACGACAAGGACGCTCCCAAGGAGCCCGTCAAGCAGATGTTCCTGGATATCCTCAAGGAGCAGTACGACGTCGAGGAGGAGGACTTCCTCTCCGCCGAAATCGAGGTCGTGCCCGCCGGCCCCGCCCGCGACATGGGCCTCGACCGCTCCATGATTTTGGGCTATGGCCACGACGACCGCGTCTGCGCCTACCCCTCCATGCTCGCCCAGATCAATGTGGCCAACGTGGAGCGCACGAGCATCACGCTCATCGTCGACAAGGAGGAGATTGGCTCCGTGGGAGCCACCGGCATGACAAGCCGCTTCTTCGAGAACACCGTCGCCGAGATCATGACGCTCGCCGGCGAGGGCAGCCCGCTGGCCCTGCGCCGCGCACTCGCCCGCAGCCGCATGCTCTCCTCTGACGTGTCCGCCGGCTTCGACCCAGGCTACGCCGGCAAGTTCGAGACCAAGAATGCAGCCTTTATGGGTCGCGGCCTGTGCTTTAACAAGTACACGGGCAGCCGCGGCAAGGGCGGTTCCAACGACGCCGACGCCGAGTATATGGCTCTCATCCGCGACATTATGGACGAGGCCGGCGTGGACTTCCAGACCTGCGAGCTCGGTCGCGTCAACGCGGGCGGCGGCGGCACCATCGCCTACATCATGGCCAAGTACGGCATGAACGTCATCGACTCCGGCGTTGCCGTCCTATCCATGCACGCCCTGTGGGAGGTCGCCAACAAGGCCGATATCTACGAGGCCTATCGCGGCTACAAGGCCTTCATCGAGCGCGCCTAATCAACCCTTCATCAGTTGCGGTGAGATACGGACTAAACTGGCCCATAAACGGCCAAAACAGACCGTATTACACCGCAACTTCCTTTTTGACAGAGGAGAGTCCATGCTGCAGGTCATCATTTCGCCCGCCAAGCAGATGCGCGCGGCCCAAGATGCTTTTGAAGTCCTGGGCATTCCACCCTTTGTGCGCGAGACGGCTCGCCTCCACCGCGCACTGCTAGATATCGAGCGGAATGAAGGCAGCGGCAGCCTGCAGGCGCTGTGGAACGTGAGTGACAAACTGCTGGGGCCCTGCCTCAACACCCTGCATGAGTTCGAGCCCATCTTGCAAAACGGCGATCTCGACAATCCCGCACTCGCCCGTCACCTCTCCCCTGCCGTCATGTCCTATCACGGCATTCAATACCAAAGCATGGCGCCCGAGGTGATGGATTCCGTACAGCTCGCATGGCTGCAAGACCATCTGTGGATCCTCTCGGGCCTTTACGGATGCGTACGCCCCTTTCATGCCGTTGAACCGTATCGGCTGGAGATGGGCGCGAAGCTTGCCGTCGACGATGCCCGAGACCTCTACGCGTTTTGGGGCGACAAGCTCGCACGGGTCATCGCTCCGGCAGGCTCCAACGCCACGATCGTCAACCTCGCCAGCGCGGAATACGCCAAAGCCGTTCTGACCCGCCTCACCACCGACACCACGGTCGTCACATGTCTCTTTGGTGAAGGCATCCGCAACGGCAAGCCCATCCAACGCTCGACCGCCAGCAAAAAAGCGCGCGGCTCCATGGTGCGCTGGATGGCAGAAAACAAGTTCGAGGATGTAAGCGGGCTCACCGCGTTCGACGTTGGTTATCGTTACTTTCCCGAGCTTTCAAATAAAAACACTTTGGTCTTCCTGAACGAACAGGCCTTGTAGGACTACCGCTACTTTTGAATGTGCTGCCTAGGCACGGCGTCTATTCCGCCAGGCCGTCGGCTTTTGCAATCTCGCTCGTCGAGCCATCTTGGTAGGTAACCTTAACGTGCTCCACCTCGGGCGTCTCAACACCCGACGGAGGCTCCAGGCGCCATTCCGTCAGGGCTATATCCATGGTCGTGGGTACATCCCCCTGATCTTTGAGCTCGACCGACAGCGTCCTAAGCGACGCATCGAAGGTCACGCGCTCGATCTCTTCACCAGGAATGGAACCACCGCTCAGCTGCAGTTGCACAAACTTGTCGCGCGGATACCAATAGTCGCCCGGCGCGGCAACGGTATTGCCACCCGCGACCTTCGCCGTCATAATCGGCAGGCTATCGTCCGCCTCAAACGTCCAGGAAACTCCCCCACGCCCGCCAAACGTCCAGATACAACAGGCAATCACCATCACGACAAGAATCGCGAAACCAATTGCGACCAGCCCATGATGGGCGCGGCTCTCCTCGGCCGACACATCCCACTGCGTCTCTCGATACAGATGCTTGTCTTCCATGTTCGCCTCCCCGCGGGCATGCTCGTCGCGTCAATCGTACCCATTCGAGCTATACTTGAGCCCACCACATAAACGGGGAGCTTGCAGGACAAGACGGCAGGCTGAGACTGGGCGCGCCCGCCCTGACCCGCAAACCTGATATGGGTAATGCCAACGAAGGGAGCCGTGCCAATGAGCACACAGACCGAGCCCAAGCTCGTCACGCAAATCGACTTCGCCCGCGCCGGGCAAATCACACCGCAGATGAAGGAGGTTGCCGAGCGCGAGCATCGCGACCCCGAGTACATCCGCGAGCGCGTGGCCGACGGCCGCATCGCCATTCCCGCCAACATCGTGCATATCAAAAAGGGCATGCGTGCCTTTGGCGTCGGCGAGGGCCTGTCTACCAAGGTCAACGTCAACCTGGGCATCTCGGGCGACAAGGCCGATGCCGCCGAGGAATGGAAGAAGGTCAAGATCGCCGAGGACTTTGGCGCCGACGCCATCATGGACCTCTCCAACTCGGGCAAGACGCGCCAATTCCGACAGCAGCTCATCGACGAGACGCCGCTCATGGTGGGCACCGTCCCCATGTACGACGCCATCGGCTACATGGAAAAGCCGCTTGTCAAGCTTACCAAGGACGACCTGTTCGAGGTCGTGCGCGCGCACGCCGAGGACGGCGTGGACTTTATGACCATCCACTGCGGCATCAATAAGTCGGTCACCAAAACCTTTAAGGAGACCGGCCGTCTCATGAACATCGTCAGCCGCGGCGGCTCACTGCTGTTTGGCTGGATGGAGGTCACCGGCAACGAGAACCCCTTCTACGAGTACTTTGACGAGCTGCTCGAGATCTGCCACGAGTACGACGTGACGATTTCGCTCGGCGACTCCTGCCGCCCGGGCTGCCTCTACGACTCCAACGACGCCACCGAGACCGCCGAGATGATCGAGCTGGGCAAGCTGTGCAAGCGCGCTTGGGCCGCCGGCGTCCAGGTCATGGTCGAGGGCCCGGGGCACATGGCGCTCGACGAGATCGCCGCCAACATGAAACTGCAGAAGCGCCTGTGCCACAACGCCCCGTTCTACGTGCTCGGGCCGCTGGTGACCGATATCGGCGTGGGCTACGACCACATCACCGCAGCCATCGGTGGCGCCATCTCCGCGAGCTCGGGTGCCGACTTTTTGTGCTACGTGACACCGGCAGAGCACCTATGCCTGCCTAACGCCCAGGATGTGCTCGACGGCCTCATGGCCACCAAGATTGCCGCACACGCCGCCGACATCGCCAAAAAGGTGCCCCACGCCCGCGACATGGACGACAAGATGGGCCAGGCACGCCGCAAGCTCGACTGGGACGCCATGTGGACGTGCGCGCTCGACCCGGTCACCGGCAAGAAGCGCTACGAGGAATCCCCTGCTGCCACCGAGGGCACCTGCACCATGTGCGGCAAGATGTGCGCCGTCCGCACCGTCAACAAGGTATTCGAGGGCACGACGATCGACCTCGGCATGGAGGACTAACTCGTCACCGGACCCATAATCGGCCACAAGGCGTTCGTCAATTGTTGACGTGTGAACATTTTCTTACATTTACGTAAAGATTGCGCCACCCGCCCGGGATCGGCATACAGCCGGCCCGGGCAACTTTATAATGCGGGCAGGAGACCCATTTGAATCCGACCGAACAAGGGAGCGAACATGGATCGTAGTAAGGTACCTGCCGTCCTGTCCATCGCAGGATCCGATTCCAGCGGCGGTGCCGGCATTCAGGCCGACATCAAGACCATCACGGCGCACCGCCTGTATGCCGAGACGGTCATCACGGCCATCACCGCACAGAACACCCTAGGCGTCACCGCCGTGCAGAACATCTCCCCGGATATTGTCGCGGCGCAGATCGATGCCGTTTTTGACGATATCCGCCCCAGTGCCGTCAAGATCGGCATGGTTTCTTCTGCCGAGATTATCGAAGTCATAGCCGACCGCCTGAGCGCCTGGGACGCACAAAATATCGTCGTCGACCCCGTCATGGTCGCCACTTCGGGCGCTCGTCTCATCGCCGAGGACGCCGCCGAAGCGCTTACACGCCGCCTGTTCCCGCTGGCGACCGTCATCACGCCCAATATTCCCGAGGCCATGGCGCTGCTCGACTACGAGGTCGATTCCGAGCGCACACAGCAAAACGCTGCTATGCTCCTCACCCGCCGCTTTGGCTGCGCGTCCCTCGTTAAGGGCGGGCATTTTGTCAACGAGGCCAACGATGTGCTAGCAGAGCCCGCGCCGCTCGATGACGAGGGCAACCACCTGGGCGATCCGCTCACCACGTGGTTCCGTCACAAACGCATCGAGACCGACAACACGCATGGTACCGGCTGCACGCTCTCGTCCGCCATCGCCTGCGCGCTGGCCCAGGGCATGGATCTTGCCGATGCCGTCAACGCCGGCAAGGCCTACCTAACAGGAGCTCTCGCCGCCGGCCTGAACATGGGCAAGGGCTCCGGCCCCGTCAACCACATGTGGCAGTACTAAAAAGCCAGCAGCCAAAACCACCGCCCAAACCACCACAAAGGCGCCTGTCCCTTTGTGGTGGTTTGGGGTCGCGCTACTGACCGAGCATCTCTTGGAGCTTGGCTGCCACGGCGTGGCCCAGGCTCTCGTGGCTTTCGGGCATCATGTGCAGATAATCGATATCGCCCAGGTCGCGCTGGGCCACGCCGCACCAGCGCACATCGTGCGCATAGCGCACCGCGGTGCCATCGCGCATGCCCGCCGGATCGTAGCCATAGGTATAGGTCAGTTTACAAGGAACTACACGCAGACCGTGAAACGGGCTGCTGACAACAAACGGCGCTATGCTCCCGGCTGGGTGCATAGCGCCGTTTGTTGCGGGGGTTTCCAAAGGGGGCAGCGCCCCATTTGGCACACGACTTTGCGGAGCAAAGTGTAGTGTGTTATACGCTCTGTCGGCGTTGCCCTGAAAATACCGTTGCCGCCGGGGAGGGCAAGGGCATTTGACGCGGCAGGAAAGCAGGGCTTTGTTTGGGGCTGGTAAGCCGGAAACAAAGGGCTGATTTCAGCAGCAGACAGGGCGTATTATGAAAGCCCCCGTCCCTCGTCCTCCGCCCCCGGCCTATGGGACAAAAAGTCCCAAAGCTCTGGACACCGTGACCAGATGTGTGGCCACACTCCGGGAAAAGTAGCAGGACGGCAGGAAACCGTCAAGGCTGAAATGAATGGGCTGACGCCCGGCCTTGACCGTTCCCCGCCGCCCCGCTGGATGGGTGGACAAGGTGGCCAATCCCTAAAAGTGTTTGGCCGCACTCGTTCATTTTGGGGCCTTTCTTCTCCCAAAATTGAAATGGGCGGGAAAGCCCTAAAATGGCTTTCCCGCCTTGATTACCCATTAGCAAAGACGGGCGAGACTGTCAACGGCGGCGCTGAAAGCGCCGTTCATCTTGACCGTTGACTGGCTCGCCTGGCTTTGCTACTGCCCGTAAGAGATGGAAAAACAAGATGGAAAACAAGGTTAAAAATGGTTGACAAGTCTATCGGATGTGTGTTGTACTGTGCGACAGTTTGAGATTGGAAGGAGGCTTACGTGTGTTAATTTGTGTACGCTAATAAGCAATAAAAAGTAGAAGTACCTTTCCACATGATGGTGGGCTTTTTTTGCGTGCGTATGCAAAGGAACACGTAGGTTTGACACGAGCAGTCTTTGAACTGTATCGTGGTGTTTTTTCGTGCTTTGTTGTTATGCAGGCGTCTGCCCTCTCTGTGGGACAACGCCTGCTTTTTATTGCAGAAACAAAGGAACAATGCAATAAAAAAGGAGGTTCGCATTATGACCCAAAACAACAATTCATGGAGAAAAACTTATTTTACACTTCTTGCCGGACAAGCAATATCCTTTATTAGCAGCGGTATTTTGCAAATGGCCATTATCTTTTATTTGGTTGCGAAAACTAATTCTGCAATCATATTGACGGCGGCAACACTGATTGGATTTTTGCCGCAAGCCTGTTTAGGCCCGTTTGCAGGTGCTTTTGTTGACCGGCACAGCCGTAAAAGCGTAATGATTGGTGCGGATTTGATAATTGCCGCCGCTGGCGGTATTCTGGCGCTGGTGGCGTTTTACATGGAATTGCCCGTATGGTCTATTATGGTTGTCCTGTTAATCCGAAGTGCGGGAACTGCTTTTCATTCTCCAGCATTCAGCGCAGCAACACCTATGATTGTGCCAAAAGAGGAACTTACAAAATGCGCTGGTTACACGCAGACCATGCAAGCAGTAAGTGCGATTATCAGTCCAGCTGCCGCAGCGTTTTTATATGCTGTTTGGCCTCTTAATGCAATTATATTGTTAGATATTGTGGGTGCAATCCTTGCCTGTGTGACTGTTGCGATTTCGTCCATACCAACGCCTGAACTATGTCCAGAAACGAAAAGACAACAGTTTTTACAGGATATGAAAGAGGGGTATGTGGTATTAAAGCAAAACAGGGGCCTCTTTGCTCTGCTCTGGATTGGTGTAATTTATATGTTCTTTTATATGCCAATCAGTACGCTTTTTCCTCTCATCTGTATGTCATACTTCAAAGGAACACCGGCCCATGCCTCTGCCGCTGAAAT
This sequence comes from Collinsella sp. LCP19S3_B11, assembly GCF_052121915.1. Taxonomy (NCBI): domain Bacteria; kingdom Bacillati; phylum Actinomycetota; class Coriobacteriia; order Coriobacteriales; family Coriobacteriaceae; genus Collinsella; species Collinsella sp. LCP19S3_B11. Next base: position 35,273 of record NZ_JBQKDI010000002.1, on the reverse strand, counting down.
TGCTTTTGCGGTTGGTATGCTGCTTGGCGGAGTCATTCTGAGCATTTGGGGCGGTTTTAAGAAACGGCGGTACACCATCGGTCTTTCCGTTCTCCTGATGGGCGTTAGCAATATGCTCTCCGGGCTTTTGCCGCCAGACGCATTTCTTGTCTTTGTTGTGTGCTGTACTGTTATGGGAATTTCCGCTCCATTTTACGGTGTGCAAAATGCGATTTTTCAAGAAACGGTCAAACCAGAATATCTGGGGAGAGTTTTTTCTCTACTGACAAGCGCCGCTTCCCTCGCCATGCCGTTTGGCCTTGTCATTTCCGGGCCTCTGGCGGAGCGGCTGGGAGTTGAGAAATGGTTTGTCATTTGCGGAATTGGCATTATCATCGTTGCGCTTGCCGTATTTTTACTACCCGGTTTGAGAGAGATTGACAATACGCAATAATCAACTGCACCTTTTTCTATTACTAAACAAAATGCCTGGATGGTGGTTCTGAAAAACCAGAACCGCCGTTCAGGCATTTTTTATCTTCGTCCTCTCTGCGGTTTTGGATTCTTCAGCAAGTCGGATTTTTCCGCAATCTTTTTCAGCCACTTCCGTTCTTCTACTGACAGCTTCCTAAAATTCAGCTTGAGCCGTTTGCAGATAAACGCCAAGTACGCTTGTTCCGTGTCGCTGTCCTGGCTGACGATTTCACCAGCAGTTTTGCTGTCACCAAAGCACAGGACGTTTTTCATCGCAAACCCCTCCTTCAGCAAAAAGCCGACGGGAGCAGCCCCTCCCGCCGGCTCGACCTATCTGTCAGCGCGCACCGATTACAGATACTTGCGCCAGTCGTCCTCGTCCTCATCGTCCTCGGCAGCGGCATGAGCCTGCTCGGCGGCACGGGCGGCTGCGGCACGGGCGGCAACCTGGGCATAGGACTCCTCGTTGCGCTCGGGGAAGCTTGCCAGCACGTGCTCGAACTTGGCAAAATCCTCGTCCCAGCGCGTAGAGGGCACGGCAAAGAAGACCTGCTTGACCTTAAAGTCGCCCGATGCGAGCTCCTTGCGGAAGAGCTCGGCCACGGCCTCGGCGTCAAAGCCGTTGTTGTCACAGCCCCAGGCGCCCAGCACGAGCTTCTCGCGACCAAGCTCGTCGCAGATGGCCAGCACAAAGCGGATACGATCGCGCAGGGCGTCCAGCAGGGCATCGTCACCCACGCGATACTCCTGGCGAGCGCGCTTGGCGTTGGGCGCAGCGGCAACGATCACGTCGGCGTACGCATGCACGTGGTTGCGGTCGAAGCGCACCGCAGGCACCACCAGCGCACGGTTGCGGTACAGCTCACAGTTGATGTTGCGGCGACGGTTCTCGCCGTACCATTTGCGCTGCTTATCGAGCACATTGTACAGATACGAATCGGCACAGAGCGTGGCCTCCTGACCCAGATAGCCTTGGATGTAGCCACCGCCCGGGTTGGTGAACGAGGCAAAGGCGAGCACGGCCATGTCGCAGAACTGCGCGTAGCCTCGGCCGTTATCCAGAATGGCCTGCGTGGCAGAGGCGTCGAGCACGGTGACCTCGGGCAGGACCGGAGCGGGCTCCTCGGCAGCAGGCGCGGGCTCGGTCTTCGTGGCTTCCTCTGCGGGCACAGGCTCGGCCACGACCTCGGTCTCGGCAGGCGCAACCTCGGTGGCCTCAGACTCATCGGCAACCTGCTCTTCGGCAGCAGCCACCTGGGCCTTAGCCTTCATCGCCGCGACAAATCCGGCAGGCATGCCCTCGAACTCGCGCACGCCGGCAAGCGAGCGCTCGATATCCTTTGCGCACGCTTCGGACACAGTCGCCACGTGACGCTCGGCGGCCTTGGCACGGGCCTCGCGCTTGGGATTGGGCTGTCCCGCGCGGTTGGGCCTACGGTTACGGTTCCTGTTGTCGACGTCTGCCATAAGTGGTCACCTTTCTCGGTCGCTGCCGCTATCGGCTTTTCCCATCCATGATACCCCGCCGCGTACAAAAAAGGCGGCCCCGAAGGACCGCCTTTCGCATCGATTTGCGCGCGGCAAGCACCGCTGCAATCTGGCACTAGTCGCGACGACCAAGGATGTTCAGAATGCGCAGGAACACGTTGATAATGTCCACGAACAGGTTGGACGCCATGAGCACGGCGTTGGGCAGCGTGGGCGGCACCGTCGTGGCCACATAGGTGTCGTAGCCAATAAAGCCGGCGAACACCACAATCACGATCAGGTCGGTGATGGTCTGCGAGACGCCCATGAACATCAGCACGATCTCGACCAGAATCGTGGCAAGCAGAATGCCAAAACCAATGCCGTACACACGCTGGAAGAATTTGGGGAAGGTCACGCCCAGTGCGCCAAAGACAAAGGTGATGGCGGCAGTGGCGATAAAGGCGGTGTTGATGGTGGGCAGGTCGTAGTTGGCAAGGCCAAACGACGCGGTCAGACCAAAGGTGCTCGCAAAGATCGCGTAACCCGCGAGCGACAGGCCCACGGACTGCTTGCTGGCGGCGGCCGACATCATGACGATGCCGACAATGGTCAGGATAAACGAGCCAAAGACCAGCGGCAGGGCGGCGCCACTCATCATCATGCGCGCAAACGACATGGTGCCCGTAAAGTAGGCACCAGCGCCCATAGCGCAAAAACCCAAAAAGATCAGGGCAGACATGGCAAGGTTGTACGCGCGCGGCGACATCTCCTTGGCACGGCTTGCGCCGGTCTCGATGGGGCCGTTCTGATAGCCCTGGATATCGTTCATAATTTAGTCCTTTCAAAAAGCGCCGCGACAGCGCCGTAGGTGACAAGATTCCTGCCATTGTACCCGAATGGCGCGCGCTCTTACCCGCGGCGCTCACTCTCGAGTGTGCGGTCGAACGCCCACACCCACCACCGCATCAGATGAGCCTGCGAGCCATCCGGTCGCTCACGCGCCTGGTCTTCCAGATACAGCTCGGTCGTATGTCCGCCAAAACGAACCTTATAGGTTGCCGTACGAATGCCGTGAACCGTCAGGCCAAAACCGGTAGACGAGACAATCTCGTCAATCGTAAAGCAGCGACCGTCGACCCAGCAGACGGTAACCGGCACAACTTGTCCGCCCGCGAGGATGCGGGCCACGACGTCCACATACTGCTTGTGCACGCGCCGAGTTTTGCCATCTGTCTGTCGATATTCCATGCCCCTATTATCGAACGCATGTTTGCATATTGTAAAGCGAACAGACTGTGGTTTTGGGGTGTCGGAGCGAGCGCACGTGTCCTCACGGCGTGTTAGCAAAAAGAACACCCGCGGTCAACAGGGCTAATATTCAATTTTAGTGCCAAAAAATTCACTTCTCCCGTCAGAACTCGGTAAAGAAACCCGCAGGAGGTGATACGATTTATCATGTTTTTGTAACGTTTCTGCAAACTTCGAGAAAGCCCATATATGGACGTAACGTTCTCAGCCTTCCTCGGCCAACTTGTTTCGAACCCAGTCCTTGCCGTCACCGTGTTCCTCGCGCTCGGCGCCATCTTCGTCAACGGATGGACCGACGCGCCCAACGCCATCGCGACCTGTGTCACCACGCGTTGCATGCCCGCCCGCGCCGCCATTCTCATGAGTGCCGCGTTCAACTTTTTGGGCGTGCTCATCATGACGCACTTTAATGCCAGCGTTGCCAACACCATCTCCCATATCGTCGACTTTGGCGGAAACAGCACCATGGCGCTCGCGTGCCTCTGCGCGGCCCTGTTCTCCATCGTCGTCTACGGCGCCACGGCATCGCGTTTTGGCATCCCCACCTCGCAGAGCCACAGCCTCATCGCCGGCCTGACCGGCGCTGCCATCGCCCTCGGCGGCGCCAGCAGCGTCAATGTCCACGAGTGGATGAAGGTCATCTACGGCCTGGCGCTCTCCATCGGTCTGGGCTTTGTCATGGGCTGGGTCCTGTGCAAGCTCGTCTCGATTCTTTTCGCTGCCGCCAACAGGCGACGTGCCAACGTCTTCTTTAAATATGCTCAGATCGCGAGCGCCGCGGCCATGAGCTTTATGCACGGCGCGCAGGATGGACAAAAGTTCATCGGCGTGCTCTTTTTAGGTGTCGCCTTTGCCAACGGACAGACCGGCGTCGGCGACGCCGGCATCCCCATCTGGATCATGCTGCTGTGCTCGGCCACCATGGGCATCGGCACCAGCGTGGGCGGTGAGCGTATCATCAAGTCCGTCGGCCAGAGCATGGTTAAGCTCGAGAAGTATCAGGGCTTCTCTGCCGACCTGGCAGGAGCCGCAAACCTGCTGCTTGCCACGCTCACCGGTATCCCCGTGTCCTCCACGCACATCAAGACCTGCGCCATCATGGGCGTTGGCGCCGTCAAGCGCCTCTCGGCCATCAACTTCGGCGTGGTCAAGGACATGATGTTCACGTGGTTCTTCACCTTCCCCGCCTGTGGACTCATCAGCTTTGTTATGGCCAGGCTGTTCATGATGTTCCTCTAGTCAAACCGAATGTCCATCCGGACCGCATTACCTCGCCCACCCGTCTTCGCCCCGAAAGGATCACTCATGGCAAAGAAACCCGATTCGTTCTACTTTGACAACTACGTCGCCTGCGCCGACTTCGCCGTTCAGGCAGCCGAGCTGCTCACCAAGATTTTTGAGAACTTTGACCCCGCGCAGATCCACGACATGCTCGAGAAGATGCATGCGATTGAGCATGCAGCAGACAAGAAGCACCATGAGCTCGAAGACGCCCTGCTCACGGCCTTTATCACCCCGCTTGAGCGCGAGGACCTTAACCTAATGAGCTGCTCGCTCGATACCGTGCTCGACCGTATTGAGGGCGTCGTGCAGCGCCTCTACTTCACCAACATCCAGAGCATCCACCCCGATGCCATCGTGATCGCCCACAAGGTGACCGACGCCTGCCGCGCCATGAAGGACCTGATGGTCGAGTTGCCCAACTACCGCAAGTCCAAAACGCTGCGCGAGCTCGTCATCCAGATCAACACCATCGAGTCCGAGGCCGACGAACTCTACATCAACGCCATGCGTAACCTGCACGTCAACGGCAAGGACCCGCTCGAGGTCATCGCCTGGCGTGACGTGTACGCCTTCTTGGAGTACTGCGCCGACTGCTGCGAGAATGTGGCCGATGTCGTGGATTCGATTGTCATGAAGAACAGTTAATTGGGGGTACGCGTCCCACCGGCGAAGGCCCGGCACCTATTTGCTTTCTCTCTCCGGCTGCACGGCAGAGTCGTTCGAAAGTAAATAGGTGTCGGGCCTTCGCCTTGCGTACCGCCATTGGGAACCTTGGCTGATGATTTGAATTCAATGGGGGTTTGGCTGATGCGGCCTTTTATACCTGATTGAATACTTTGGAACTGTACCGAGCGTTTGGGTGGATGGTGCTTTGGGTACCCTTTATTTTACTTTGGATTTGTTTGCTGACTTTGGAAGGTTTGGTTATGGGGTATTTGGATCTGGCTCGGTCTCGGTATTCTTGTCGTGAGTTTGAGGATCGTTCTGTTGAGCAGGCTGTGGTGGATACCATTGTTGAGGCTGGGCGCATTGCTCCTTCTGCTTGCAATAATCATCCAACCCGTGTGATGGTGTTGGATACGCCTGAGCTTCTGGAAAAGGCAGCTGCTTGTCAGCCTCGGTTTGCTCGTGATGGGTCCATCTTTGGCGCTCCGCTCATCTTCCTCGTTTGCAGCGTTACCAACGATGCTTGGGTGCGTCCCTATGACCAGATGAACTCCAGCGCTATCGACACCTCGATTGTTTGCGATCAGATGATGATGGAGGCCGAGGAACAGGGCCTGGGAACGTGCTGGGTATGCCATTTTAAGCCCGAGCTAGCCCGCGAGCAGTTCAACCTGCCCGAGGGCGTTTATCCCTACCACATGCTCGTCTGCGGCTATCCCGCCGACCATATCGCCGACCCCGAGCATCGCGAGGCCCGCACCATTCCCCTATCCAATTTCCTCCTCAAGTAGTTTTTTGGCCCATGCCCTAAAATCTACCTTTTACCGCTCAAACGTTCGCCGAGTTCTGCCCTATCGCACGCAGAGCTCGGCGTTTTGTTTCCCAACCCGTATACAGCTAAAAAAAGGAGCTCGCAAGCGCGAGCTCCTTTTAAGAGCTAGATTGTAGTTTTGGCGCTAGTCCAGGTCGTCCGCAGCAAAGTTGTCAATCGGGGCGAAGGGGTCGGCCACGGGGACAACCGGATCAGCGACAGGCAGCGGCTCGGCGGCAGGCATGGTCACGGCAGGAGAAGCCGCGGAACCGACCGGCGTAGAAGCCAGCAGATCGGCCGGGAAGGAATTCTGGGCATCGTCCATAAAGTGCTGAATGAGCTTGAGATACTCGGCCTTGAACTCCTCGCGGGAAGCCTTCAGACGGTCAATCTCCTCGAGCTCGGCCTGCTTCTCGGTCAGGGCCTGACGGATGACCTCGCGGGCCTTGGCGTCGGCCTCGTTGCGGATGCGGTCAGCATTCTCGTTAGCGTCGTTGACAATCGCCTCGGCGGTCTGCTGAGCCGCAATGAGAGCGGCGGAAATCTGACGCTCCTGAGCGGAGAAATCGGGAGCGGGAGTGGCGACAGGGGCAGCCTGAGCGGCAGAATCCTGGGCCTGCGCAAGCTGAGCCTGCGTATCGGCAAGCTGCTGCTCGGTGGCGGTCAGGCGACCCTTAAGATCAACGATCTTGGCAAGCATAGCGTCGACCTCGGAGGACAGGGTCTCCAGGAAGACGTCGACCTCGGCGGGATCGTAGCCGCGCTTGGCCTCAGAGAAGGTCTGAGCCTGGATGTCAGCAGGGGTAATAGCCATAACAAGTTCTCCTTTATCATCGCCTTGGCGCTAAGCGCCCGACATAGGTTACTGAGCCAGTCCTATACGAGTATACCTATAAGTAGCTGCAGAATGAGCTTCTGCACCAACTGCAACGCAATAATCGCAACGACCGGTGAAAAATCGATACCGCCCATCGGCGGCATAAACCGGCGAAACAGGTTGAGCCAAGGGCCGCAAACGCCGTCGAGCACCGCCGCGATATCCTGTAGCAAACCACCCTGCTTCATGGGAATCCACGTCATAAAGCAGTAGACCACAATCAACGTGGAATAAAAATTAAACAGCGTGTTGACAAGCTGAACGATGGTGTAGATGTTGATGGGAATCTCCTCACCTTGTCTTTACTTGAGATAGCCGTCGGCGCGAAGCTTCTTAAGATCCGAATCCTTGACCTCGCAGCCGGCGGGCAGCACCATAAACACGCGGTCGCCCACTTCTTTGACCGAAGCGCCCAGGCCGCAGGCAAAGCCATAGCTAAAGTCCAGGACGCGTTTGGCGACCTCGGTGCGAACGCCCACAAAGATCAGCGCGACAGGCTGCTTGGTACGCACGCGGCGCACGACCGTCTCCACGTCGTCATAACTCTCCGGACGAAGAACGTAGGCCGGCAACTGAGGCGTGGCGTTGATGATATTGCTCGCATAGGCAGAGGCATCGCTCGGCGTTGAAGCAGGAGCGGGCACAGCGGCAGCGCGGACCCGAGCGTTCTCGGCGTAGCTTGACGGCGTGTCATAGGCACCGGGACGATAACCGCCCGCAGCGGCATCCTGAGAGCGCGAAGGCGGATTGTACGTCGTAGCGTGACGGGAGTCGTCGCCGATCAGTTGACCGGAACGCGTGTACACAGCAACCGACTCAGCCTCTCCGCGGCGTGTCTGCCCCAGCAGTCCATTGCTCGGTTCATCTTGCGTGTAGAAGCCCTCGCCCGAAGCACCGCTGTAGCCGTTGTTCTGATAGCCGTCGTCATAGCCGTCATCGTAACCGTAGTCATCATCCTGGCCATAACCCTGGTCATAACCCTGCTGGCCGCCTAGGTGCATTTTATTTTTAATTTCGTCAAGGAAACCCATGGTTGTGTCCTCTCACGGTCTAATGCAGGCGCTCTGATAATCAGCGCGCACTTCAGGCTCTTATTTTACTTCAAACTCCGGGCTAAATACTACCCTGCCCAGGCGAACAAGCGTCGAGCCTTCCTCAAGGGCGGGCTCAAAGTCCTCGCTCATGCCACAAGAAAGCTCAGGCAGACACAGATCGGGGTGTGCCGTCTCCAGCTCATCCCTCAACTCACGCAGCCCGGCAAAGGTGCGGCGCGCCACATCCTTATTCCCCCGGGGTGCCATGGTCATAAGCCCCTGTACGCAAATTCCCTCAAGTTCCGCAAGCTCGCCAGCCGCGGCACGAACCTCATCGGGCGAAAAGCCGCCCTTGGACTCCTCGCCGCTTACATTGACCTCGATCAGCACATGCTGAGGACCGGCAAGCTCGCCCGCCTCAATCTTGCGGACGGCACGGCTCGAGATAGCCTGCGCCAAATGAAGCGACCCCACCGAATGAATCAGCTCGGCCGCACCCAGCACCGCATTGATCTTGTTGGTCTGAAGATTACCGATCATATCGAAGCGCACCTCGGGCAGCTCCGGATGCTCCGCCAACCCCGCAAGCTTGCGAACAAGCTCCTGCGGACGGTTCTCGGCAAAATGACGATACCCTGCCTGGATGGCGGCAACGGTCTCATCGACGCCAACGGTCTTGGAGACGGCAATCAGACGTGCGGCATCGTGAGAACGGCCCGCGCGATCGAGTGCGGCATAAAAGCGTTCGAGAATCTGCTCGCGGCGAGCGCGCATCAAGTCCAAATAATTATCCATTGCCAATCGCCTCCGCTAACAGCCATACAAGTAGTCCCATGCTAACGCAAGAGCGCGGCCCTGCATGTGCAAGGCCGCGCTCACTTAGGTATTTACAATCTTTCGACGAACGGAGCTACCCTACTCCTCGTCATCCTCGGTATCGTCCTCGTCCTCGAGGTGCTCGAGCAGGTAGCGAAGACCCTCGCTCACCTCGTTAGCGGGCACCTTGGCAACAAAGCGCGCATCGACAGCGGGCCTCATGATGACGCCCTCGCCCGAAGGTACGCGCATGCTCTCGAGCTCATCCTCGTCCGTACGGACGATATCGCCGGCGTTCATGCGCTGGCCGGTCAAAAGGAAGGTCAGACGGCAGGCGGCATCGATGGAAATCGAGGCGATGCGATCGAGGTAGCGCGAAACCATGATGGCGCGGCGCAGATCGTCATAGTTGCTGTCGTCGTCCATAAACTCGCCCGCGTCCATGCGGTTGAAGGTACGGAAGAACTTCTCATAGGCCGCATGCACCGGCTCGTCCTCGACGGCCAGATTGCAGATGATGGACATGTCGTTGGTGACGAGCGCGGAAAGCGACGAGCCCAGCACCTGGTATACGGCTTCGGCCTCGGCCTCAACCGTACCGACGAGCTCCTGGGGCAGCGAGATATCGGCCTTGACCATATGACGCGTGGCGCGGCAGATCTGGCGAACCTTATCGGTCATGCGCTGCAGGTTAAAGTCGACGTAGATGATCGTCTGCAGCAAGCGGAAGTCGGAGGCGACCGGCGACTGCGTAGCGATCAGGTTGTAGCACACGGCCTCCAGGTTGGCGCAGCGCGCGTCAATCGAAAGCGTGCGCTTCTTGGTCTTGGTGGCGAGTTTGCGGTCGTCGGTCACATAGGCCTTCACGGCGTCGTGAAGAGCCAGGTCTACAGCCTCGTAGATGCTCAACATCTCGTGACGAGCCTCGACGAGCTGACGGGAAAACAGTTTGCGCATGGTTCACTCCAATCAGTTGGGTGCGGTCATGCCGCCCGCACAGTGAATACGCACCGGACCAGGTCCGATCGGCTTGGGACTAGTCGCACCGATCAGCCAAAGCGGCCGGTGATATAGTCTTCCGTCCGCGAATCCACCGGGCTGGTGAAGATCGCGTCGGTTTGACCATACTCGATGAGCGTGGCGGGCTCGCCGGCAACCTCCTGCAAGAAGAAGGCGGTGTAGTCGCTAATGCGAGCTGCCTGCTGCATTGAATGTGTGACGATAATGATCGTCATCTCGGGCGCCAGCTCGGCCATCAGATCCTCGACCTTGGAGACGGACGTGGGGTCGATGGCGGAGCAGGGCTCGTCCATCAGAAGGACATCGGGCTGCACCGCGAGCACACGCGCGATGCACAGACGCTGCTGCTGACCACCCGAGAGCGCCAAACCATCCTTGTTGAGCTGATTGGATACCTCTTTCCAGAGGTTGGCGCGCTTGAGCGATTCTTCCACGATGTCATCGAGGTCGCTTTTGCTAGTCACGCCCTGCAGACGAGGGCCAAAAGCAACATTCTCGTAGATGGATTTAGGGAACGGGTTGGGCTGCTGAAAAATCATGCCCACGCGGCGGCGAAGGTCGACCGGGTCGACGCCCTCGGCATAGATATCGTTGCCGTCGAGCGTCATGGTGCCCTCGACGCGCGTGCCCTCGATAAGGTCGTTCATACGGTTGATACAGCGCAAAAACGTCGATTTGCCGCAGCCCGAAGGGCCGATAAACGAGGTAATGGCGTTTTTGGCGATGTTGAGGTCGAGCCCCGTCAGCGCATGGAAGTCACCGTACCAAAAGTTGAAATCCTTGGCCGTGATGGCCGCTTGCTCCAGCGTGGGAGCGGACTGATAGACGGACATGGGACTCCTTAACTAGCGGCGTTTGCGCGACAGATAACGCGCAAACAGGTTGAAGGCCAGAATAATCGCCATCAGCAAAAGCGCGGTGCCGTAGGCTGCGTTCATGTTGATGCCGTCATTGGCAAGCAGATAAAGGTGAACGGTCATGGGGCGACCGGAATCGAGCGGCGAAATAGGCAGGTTGATGGCCTGGCCCATGGTGTAGAGCACCACGGCGGTCTCGCCGATGGCGCGGCCGATGGCAAGTACGATGCCGGTGGCGATGCGACCAAAAGCCGAAGGAAGCACGATCTTGGAGACGACCTGCCACTTGGTGGCACCCAGGCCATATGCGCCCCAACGGATATAGCGCGGAACGGCGCGGATTGCCTCCTCGGTGGTACGCATGACAATGGGCAGCATCAGAAGTGCGAGCGCCAGGGCGGCCGAAACCATCGAAAGACCCAGGCCCATGGCCTCGACAAACAAGGCGTAGCCAAAAAGGCCCATAACAATGGAGGGCACCGAGGCCAGGGCATCGGCAGCATAGCGAATGATGTCGACAACCTTGCCCTGCTTGGCATACTCGGCCAGATAGACCGCAGCCAAGACGGCAACTGGCGTGCAGATGAGCATGGCGAGCGCCGTCACGTAGACGGTCGAGACGATAGTGGGCCAAATGCCGCCCTCGGCGTTTACGCCCTGCGGCCAGCCAAAGATAAAGTCGAGCGAGATGTGCGGCAGACCGTTGATAACTACGTAGGCGATGATGGCGACCAGCACCAGCGTGGTGATATAGGCCGCGGCGCGAAACACGCCGAGCATAATCTTGTTGGACAGATCCTTGTTGATGCGGCCCTTCTTACCATGGGAAAGGGCACGCTTGATGCGTTCGCGCGACGAGGTCGTATCGACCGTCGTGTCAACGGAATCGGACATAGCCTACCCCCTCTTCTTCTTGGAAATCAGACGGACGATGCCCACCAATGCGGCGGAAATGATAAACAGGACCACGCCCATGCCAAACAGAGCCGAGCGGTGCAGGCCCGAGGAATAGCTCATGTCGAGCGCGATCTGGCTCGTGAGCGTCGAGATGGGGCTCGAGATGCTGTCCGGGATGACCGGAGCGTTGCCAACGACCATGAGCACGGCCATGGTCTCACCGATGGCACGACCCATGCCCAAGACAATCGCATCGACGATGCCCAACTTGGCTGCAGGCAGCACGACCTTGTAGATGGTCTGCCACTTGGTGGCACCCATGGCATAGGATGCCTCGCGAATGCCCATGGGAATGGAATTGAGGGCATCGATGGTGAGCGTGGTGATGGTGGGAACGATCATGATGGCGAGCACGAACCACGCCGTCAGCGCACCAAAGCCAAGACCGCCGGTCAGCTGCGCGATAAACGGACGGATGATGACCATGCCAAAGAAACCGTAGATGATGGAGGGGATACCCGCCAGCAGGTCAACGGCGGGGCTGATGAGACTGCGCACGCGCTTGCCGGCGATCTCGACCAGATACACGGCCGTGCCCACGCCCAGGGGCACACCCATGGCGAGCGCACCGACCGTCACCAGACCAGAGCCCGCCAGCAGCGACATGATGCCGTAGTGGCCCTCGGAGGGCGCCCACGTAAAGCTAAAGAAGTCCGCCAGACCGATGTCGGTAAAGACGGGCAACGCCGAGTACGTGGTAAAGACAAAAATCAGGATGACGGTGACGACCGCCAAGAACGCGCAAGCAAAGAAAATCCACTGCAGCGCCTTCTCTTTGAGATAGGTGCTGCGCGACACCAACGCCAACTCACGCTTTTTGGGCGCCTGAGCCTCTCGCTCAATCTGGGGGGTTTCCTGTGCTTCCATGCTACTCACTCCCCTTTCCGTCGTTGGTGACGGGAATAAAGCCCGCCTCGCGAATCTGCTTGTCCATCTTCTCCGACGTCACATAGTCAATGTAGTCCTGTGCACGCTGCGAAGGCGTACCCTTCACAAAGAAGTAAAGGTCGCGCGAGATGGGGTAGCCGCCACTTGCGACCGTCTTCTCGGATGCCTCGACATGGTTGACCGAAACAGCCTTAACCGAAGTCTTAGCGTTGAGGCTCTCGACAAAACCCAGCGAGATGTAGCCAATGGCACCACGCGAACGGGACACGACATCGCGTACCTGGCCCGTGCCCGAAAGAACGGCAGAGCGACGATCGAACGGCGTGCCGTCCATCACGATGGTACGGAAGGCCTCGCGCGTACCGGACGCCTCATCGCGGTTAATAACCTGAATCTTCAGGTCCTCTCCGCCGACTTCCTTCCAGTTGGTAATCTTACCGGCGTATATGTCGCGAAGCTGCTCGGTCGAGAGGTTGTCGACCGGATTATCGTCGTTCACGATGACTGCGATGCCGTCGTGCGCGATTACAATCGGGGTCAGGCCCAGGTTCTGCTCGTCGGCATTGAGGCCACGAGACGAGCTGGCGATGTCAGCCGTGCCGTTGCTGACGGCCTCGATACCGGCAGAAGAGCCAAGGCCAGAGACGAGCACGTCGGTGCCGGTCTCCTCCTTAAAGCCCTCGGCCGCAATCTCGGCAATGGGAAGGCAGGTGGTCGAGCCGGCCACGGTGATAGAAGACGTGGAAGATCCCGAGGAGCAGGCACACAGCGTAAGCGTGAGCACTGCCGCGCTTAGGACCGATGCGATCTTTCTCATAGCATCACGCCGATCGCAGCATGGCGCCCACAGGTGCCGCCCTCGTTGCGGTAGGAATAAAAGCGGTCGTTCTGACGAACGGTGGAGAGCTTGGTGTCCACAATGCCGTTCGCTTCGACGCCGGCGTCCATCAGCGCCTCGCGAATGGCGGCGGAAAGATCGAGCATACGAGAAGCGGCAGCATCGATGCACGCGAACTCGGAGGCAAAGCGGTCCATAAGTTCTTGGGACACCTCGTACTCGTCACCCAGGATATGGGGCCCAATATAGGCAGAGATGTCGTCTGGCTTGCAGCCAGCCGCCTCGCAGAGCGCTTGGCACGCCTTGGCGGAAATGCGCGCAATCGTGCCCTTCCAGCCAGAATGCACCACGGCAAAGCCGCCGGGAGCCACCAGCACAACGGGAACACAATCGGCAAAGCAAAGCATCACGGGCACCTCATGCGCCGTGCAGACGAGGGCATCGCAGCCCTCGGCAATCTGCTCGCGAATGTTCTCGAGATCATCGGCACCGTTCGAGGTCACCGTCACGACATTGTCACCGTGTACCTGATTGGGGACAAGCAGGTTGTGCTCGCACTCGGCAATACCCATGGCCTCGAGTACGCGGCGACGATTTTCTTGAACGGCAAAGGGGTCATCGCCAACATGCGAGCCCAGATTGAGTGAGGAGTACGCATCTTCGGAAACACCGCCAGTGCGTTCGGTGAAGGCAAAGCGGACATCGTGCGTCGCGCCCTCTACCAACGTAACTCCATCATGGTCGACACGCGAAACGTTGTCCGCACGTGCTGCCATACTAAAGCCTCCTAATAACACGAGTATCGCGGCCAAGCCGCGGCAGTCCGTGCCATACGGCTGCCATACTTCTACAAAAGGATACCCGCAGCGGTAGGGACCAAACGTAAGGGGAACGTAAAGAGATTGGAGACTTTCGTTTACAAACGAGAAACAAAACGGGGTGCATCCAAATGGACACACCCCGTGCAGGTTGTTGAGAAAAACGAACTAGAAGCTACCACGCTTAAGGAAGTCGGGAAGCTCAAACTGGTCGTTACCAAAATTGGGAAGCTCCGTACCGCCGACATTGCGGGTCGGGGCAGACTGAGCCGAGCTTGCAGCGGGAGCGGTACGCTGAGGCTCGACAACGGAAGCCTTGCTCTGGGACTGCTGGGCAGCGAAGAGCTCGTCCTGACGGTTGACATTAGAGTCGGAGAAGCCCGTAGCGATAACGGTGATGCGCACCTGATCGCCCAGGGACTCGTCGACAACGGTACCGAAGATGATGTTGGCCTCGGGATCGACGGCGTTGGCGACAACGTCGGCAGCGTCGCTGATCTCCTGGATGCCCAGATCCTTGGAGCCTGCGATGGAGAGCAGGACGCGCGTAGCACCATCGATAGAGCTCTCGAGCAGCGGGCTGGAAATAGCCTGCTGGGCGGCGTCGACGGCACGGGTGTCCCCAGAAGAAGTACCGATACCCATCATGGCGGTGCCGGCCTGCTTCATGATGGTCTTAACATCAGCGAAGTCCAGGTTGATGATGCCCGGGACGGTGATGAGGTCGGTGATACCCTGGGTGCCCTGGGAAAGGACGCCATCGGCAATCGCGAAGGCCTCGAGCATGGTGGTCTTCTTCTCGGCGATGTCGAGCAGCTTGTCGTTAGGGATAACGATCATGGTGTCGACGCAATCGGAAAGGGTCTTAATGCCCTCTTCGGCGCTCTTCTTACGCTTGCGGCCCTCGAAGGTGAAGGGCTTGGTCACGACGGCGACGGTCAGCGCACCGACCTCGTTCATCGCGATATCGGCAACGATGGGAGCGGCGCCGGTGCCGGTGCCACCGCCCTCACCGCAGGTGATGAACACCATGTCGGCGCCAGCGAGTGCCTCGGCGATGTCATCGCGGGACTCATCGGCAGCCTTGCGACCAACCTCGGGGTTGGCGCCAGCGCCCAGGCCGCGGGTAAGGTCGGTACCGATGTGGACCTTGATATCGGCATCAGAGATCGCGAGCGCCTGAGCATCGGTGTTGATGGCAACAAACTCGACGCCACGAATGCCCTCTTCGATCATTCGATTGACCGCGTTGGTACCGCCGCCGCCGACGCCGACCACCTTAATGACGGCAAGGTAGTTGTTGATCTCTGTCTCGTGCATGTCGGTCCTCCGAACAAAGGTTATAGCCATAGCATGGGTTGACCCCTGCGCACATTAACCTTCAGGTTGAAAGTAAATGCAAAGGTAAACCGTATTATGTTTGCACATTATGAACGTATCAGTCAAATAATTGACCGTGAAAACCAAACAAACCAGATAAACGGCGTGGTATGGCCCCTCAACAAAGCCACGCACCGACGCTAAGCGGTCGGTGCGTTTCTAAACGTATAGTTGCCGGGAGACCGAACGTTAATGTAGGTTACGCCCTCTACCTGCGACAGAAGCTTGGTCACGACGCGTTCCTTCTTGGCGATATCATCAGAATCGCCCAGCGAGACCTCAACGCCATTATCAAGATTCGCCGAGATGGCCTCGACCGAAGGTATAGAAATATCCTTGATCTGCGCCAAGAATTCGCCGGAAAAACCACGCACGTAATCCAGGCCCGCTTTAACGGCCTTGGAAGAAACAGCCCGCCCCGAGACCGGCTCGACATCAGCCGAGACATCGGTAAGCAGCACGGCCCCGTAGTGCTTGGCCAGCGCCAACGCAGCATCGATACCGCTCAATGTGTTGGCGCCCTCACCCGAAGTGACGACATTTCCCTGGTCGTCCACCTCCACAGAGGTCGAAAGCGGTGCGATCCAGGTGTCATCGTCGCCGATGGCCCAGGCAAGATCGTCGGAACTTATATAAGCGATCGCGGTGACCTTGCGCTCCGTCGGCGTAATGACGAGCGTGTGGGGAAACTGCCGTTGAACGTCCACGCCCGAAACCCACGGGTTCTGCTTGAGATCTTCGGTAATCTGGTCGGGATTTACGTTGAAGAGCGATGTGTTCTCGGGCAGACTGATCAGCTGCATGGCATCGTGCTTGGTCACATGCTCGCTGCCCTCGATCTGAATATCGGTAGCGGCAAACAGGCCGGAATTGATAACGACGATGGCAACAACGGCAAGCACGGCCACAGCCGCCAAGATTCCGCCCACGATTTTGCCCTTGCCCTTAACGGCAGAGGCGGCCTCGGACGTCTTACTCGCCATGGCGCCAAGCGACGACAGCGGATTGATACCCTTATTGGTCGCAGGTGCCTTAGTGGCGGGCACCGACGTCAACGAGCGCGGCTTGGCAGCGCCCAACGTACGACCGGGATGCGTCGCTTTAGCCCCCAGCGAGGGCTTGGGCGTCACTATGGGGCGAGAGGGCTTGGCACCCATCGCCGACTTAGACGTCACCGAGGGGCGCGGAGCCGGGTGAACCGTCTTTTTTGCGGCAGTGCGTCCACCAAGTTGCGAGCCGACGACCGGACGTTTGGCGGACCGTACGGATCCAGCGGGCTTGGGGGACACAGGGGGCTTGCGTTGAGGCTGGACGGGTGCGCCGGAACGCCCTCCGGCGCGGCGGAAGGTGGGTTTCGATGCTCTAGAAGCCGAGGAATTTGACTTCCGGTCTGAGCTCGATGCCATACGCCTCCCTCACCTTTCCGTGCACATGCCTGATAACCGCGGCCACATCATCGGCCGAGGCGGTACCGTTATTAACGATAAAATTAGCGTGTACGGGCGAAACTTCCGCACCGCCAACCGAAAAACCCTTTAATCCACAATCCTCAATCAGCTTGCCAACGCTCGCGTCGGGTGGATTGCGAAAGACCGACCCGCAAGAAGCGCGACCCATGGGCTGCGTGCGTTTGCGCCTCGTCAGGTACCGCTCCATACGCTCGCGAATGTCGGCCTTAGGCGCAGGCTTGAGCTTAAGCACGCACTCGAGAATAATCTCGTTACGCGGCAGGCTGCACTCACGGTAGCCCCAGGCAATCTCGGACCCCGCATAATGCTTAATGCCGGATGCCGGGTCAAACGTGACCACATCCTCGACAAGCGAACCTATCCACTCGGTACGCGTACCGGCGTTCATAGATACGGCGCCGCCGACCGAGCCGGGGATGCCAACCGCAAACTCAAGGCCCGAAAGCCCGCGCGACAGGGCATCGTTGACCAGACGTGCGAACATAACGCCCGCGCCAACGGTCAGCGTGCAACCGTCCTCGGCAACAACGGTGCGCTGAAACTCACGCCCCAGCGAAATGACGGCGCCGCGATAGCCCGCATCGGCAACGAGCAGATTAGATCCCTTGCCGATAATGACCCACGGCACCTGCTCACGGTCGAGCACTGCCACGGCACGACGAAGGGCATGATAGCTATGGCACGTCACGAAGAGGTCGGCCTTGCCGCCGATACGATAACTCGTATGACGCGCAAGGCGTTCATCCTCGACTACATCCGTGTCGATCATGCCCGAAAGCGCCATGACGGCGTTAAACAGACCCATAGGGGCTAAGCGTCTTTCTTGGCAGTCAGATACTCGATGAACTCAGGGCCAACGGTCGTAACGTCGCCGGCGCCCATAGTAAGCAGCAGATCGCCCTCACCTACCATCTTCTCGAGCTCACGATTGAGCTCGAGACGGCTGGAGCAGTACACGACCTCCTTGCCAGGGTGCTTGGCGCGCACAGTATCAGCGAGCATCTTGGAGGTTACGCCCGGAATCGGCATCTCGCCGGCAGAGAACACATCGATGAGCAGCAGCTTATCGGCATTGGCGAAGGCATCGGCAAAGTCATCGCACAGCGCCTGCAAACGCGAATAGCGGTGCGGCTGGAACACGACGTCAACATGCTTATAGCCCAGCGACGAGGCGGCGGCAAGCGTCGCCTTGATCTCGGTGGGGTGATGGCCGTAGTCATCGACCACGGTGATGCCGTCAATATCGCCCACATGGGTAAAGCGGCGGCGGACGCCCTCAAAGCTCGAAAGCGCCTCGGCTGCGGCATCGACGTCGAGACCCAGGACATGGGCAACGGTTAGCACTGCCGTGGCGTTGAGCATGTTGTGGCGACCGGGGTTGCTCTTGATCTCGACAGCATGCTCGGTCCCATCCTCAAAGCGAACGATAAAGTCGCTCTGAATGCCCTTGACATCCGGATGCACGCAGACGACGTCGTTGGTTTCGGCAAAGCCATAGGAAAGCACGTGGCGACCCGTCGACTTGGCGAGTTCGACCAGATGCGGGTCCTCACCGCAAACGATGACGGTACCGCTCTCTCCAACCAGGCCCATAAACTTGGCAAAGGTGGCCTCGATCTCCTCGATGCCCGAGTAGTGGTCGAGATGGTCGGCCTCGACGTTGGTCACGATGACCACGTTGGGGTTCAGGAACAGGAACGAGCTGTCGGACTCATCGGCCTCGGCGACAAAGTAGTCACCCGAGCCGTTCTTTCCGTTGGTATCGTAACCCTCGACGATACCGCCGATCAAAAAGCTGGGATCCAGACCCATGCGGTCGAGCATAGTGGCACACATCGAGGACGTCGTGGTCTTGCCGTGCGTACCGGCAACAGCGATGGTGGTGTAGCCGTGGCCCAGAGCCGAGAGCATCTTGGCGCGGGGCCACACAGGAATACCGAGCTCGCGAGCACGCACAAGCTCGGGGTTGGACTCAGGAATAGCGGTAGAGACCACGACCACGTCGGGCTTGACCTCATCGATCGTGGCGGCCTCGTGGCCCACATGAACCTTCACGCCAGCACGGGTAAGCTGACGAATGTAGCGCGAGGTCTTAAGGTCGGAACCGGTAACGGCATAGCCACGCTCGTGCAAAACGAGAGCGATGCCGCTCATGCCGGCGCCACCGATACCGATAAAGTGGGCGCTCTTGAACTCGGGCGCGGAGGTTGCAGTCTGGGAATCAGCCATGTGCTCGTGTACTCCTTGCGTAAACACTGCCTGTAACCCGTTAACTGTACCGCACCTACCTCATCCGCGCGAGCGCAAGCTCGATATCCCGTCTAACTAACGCAAACCCTCTACCGCATCGGCCAAAAGTGCGGCGGCGCGGTCCTGAGCCAACCCGCGCGCCGCCTGACGCATGGCATCGCGCGCTGCGGCGTCATCGACCAGATGCAGCAGCTCCTCGGCAAACGCCGGAGCATCGATATCGGCATCGGCACAAAGCACGCCGGCGCCGGCATCGACCAGATAACGCGCATTGGTCGTCTGGTGGTCGGCCGTGGCATGCGGATACGGCACGAGCACCGAAGGCACGGCGAGGGCGGCAATCTCGGCCACGCTCGAGGCGCCGGAGCGCGAGAGCACCAGGTCAGCTGCAGCTAGCATGTCGCCCATGTTGTCAATGTAGGGCTGGACGCGATAGCGCTTCATCTCATCGGACGTCAGCGCCAAAGCACGCTCGGTGTCCTCAAAGCCGTCGGCTCCCGTCGAATGCAAAATGTAGAGATTCTCGCGGGTCAGCAGCTCACTTTTGAGCGAGGCTACGCGCTCGTTGAGATGCTGGGCACCGAGCGAACCGCCAAAGACGAGCAGAAGCGTCGCATCCTCGGGCACGCCAAGTGCCTCGCGGCCGCGGGCGCGATCGCCCTCAATGACCGAGCGGCGCACCGGATTACCGGTCATGAGCACATGCTCGGGGTCGCCCTCGCGCTCAAAGACAGAGCGCGCAGCCGGCACCGAGATACACACGCGGGCGGCATGGGAGCTCATCATCTTATTGGCCAGGCCCGGAACAGAGTTCTGCTCGTGCAGCAGATACGGAACGCCCGTATCCTTGCACCAGCCCAGCAGCGGGACCTCGACGTAGGCACCAAAACCGATGGCAGCATCGGGCTTGCCAACCTTTGAGAAATGGCTGGCGAGCGAGCGCTTGGCCTTATTGACGCGCCACAGCGAGCTCAGCGCGGTCCAAGGACGGGAACGGTCGAAGCCCGTGACCGTGATAGGTACAAAATCGAACCCGGCCTCGGGAACCAAACGACCCTCGAGCTTGTGCGACTGGCCCACGAACACAACATGATGTCCGCGGTCGCGCAACTCCTCAGCCAAGGCAAGCGCAGGGTTGATATGTCCCGCCGTGCCGCCGGCTGCGATAGCAACGGTCATCTTATCGGTCATGAAAATCCCTTCGTACGCGCGGTCCCTGATCGTCGGTGCGCAGACGCGCCGACGGGTCCGAATTCAAATTGATTCGATTATATCCGCCGCCCGAGCTTCGGGGGTTCGGGCGTTGGGGACGCCCCTGCGGAGCCGTTCGCGGGCGCGTACGAGCCGCCGGCTCGGACGCAGAGCCATCCAAGACGGTAAAACCGTTGCGCGAAGGGCGATCGCCGCGCACATGGGGCACGCCGGCGGTGCTCTCGTCCATAACGGCAAAGCTCTCGCGGCGACGGTCGTACTCATCACGACGGGCGCTCTCGTGCGAGACGCGCAAGATCAGCCCCGCAAGCATAAGCGATACGATAATCGACGAACCGCCGTAGCTGATAAATGGCAGCGGCTTACCCGTCATGGGAAACACGTTGAGGATGCCCAGCGCATTGATCAAAAACTGTACCGCGAGAATGACTGCGGAACCCGATGCCATGAGCGCTCCGCGACGGTCCGCAGCCTGTTCGGCAATGCGAAACGCTGAGTAAATCAGCATCGCAAAGACCAGGAAGAGCAGCGCGGTCCCGACAAAACCGACCTCCTCGCCGATAATGGCCAGAATATAGTCGTTGTGTGCCTCGGGCAGATACGAATACTTCATGGTGGAGTTACCGATGCCGCGGCCGAACAAGCCGCCCGAAGCAAACGCCATGATGGCAAGCGTTGCCTGATAGCCATCGCCATACTCGTCGGCCCAAGGGTTCAGGGCAACCTGAACACGCACCATGCGGTACGGCTCTGCAACAAGCGCAAACACACTCATGACAATGACGAGAATGATCACGCCGATGATAAACTTGGGGTCTAGGCCCGCAAATAACGCCATACACATGAGGGTCAGCGAGATGATCAAGACGGTGCCATAATCGGGCTGGATAAAGATCAAAAAGAGCGAAATGCCCAAGTAGACGACCATCTTACGAAGGAACTCGTTGATGTTGCCACCGGGCGAAAAGAAACGGTCGAGTATGATGGCCGAATACGCGATGGCAAGCGGCTTTAAAAACTCAGACGGCTGGAACTGAATACCGGCGATGTTGAGCCAGCGCGTGGCGCCACGGCTGCCACTGCCGACAAGAAATACCGCAAACAGCAAGAGAATCATGCCGATAAGGAAGACCCTAAGTACATCTTCCCCAAACCAGCTGTCCGGCAAGACGCGAACGATCGCAACCATGGCAAGCACGCCAACCCCGGCAAAGGTAGCCTGTCGAACCAGGAAAAACGTCGCCGAGCCGTTCTCGTGCAATGCCTCGACCGATGACGCCGAGTACACCATCAGCAGACCAAAGCACACTAAAGTAAACAGGCACGCCATGAATATCAAACGAGGGCGCATGATGCGGGCGGGGACGCCGGCAATATAGCGTTCGCTGAGCGTCTGCCCGCCGCGACCGGAACGCGGCGTACTGCGCTGCGAGGAAGCACGGTCCGAGTCGGGCCTCCTCATACCTTGTCGGGGGCTCTCCTCTCTCACCGGCGGCCCCTATTCCATTTGCGATTTCGCTGCGGCGGCAAGCTGGGCCACGTAGTCCTTAAACACGCGGCCGCGCTCCTCGTAGCCCGAGAACTCATCGAACGAAGAACAGGCAGGAGAAAGCAGAATCACGTCGCCTCGGCTCGACAGCGAACGGGCAACGTCGACGGCGTCGCGCAGGTCGTCAGCCTGAGCGATATCAACGTCACCATCGACATCGGCCTCGTCCATAGCGGCGGTAAAGCGCTCGCGCGCATCGCCAAAGCAGACGACCGATCGCACGTTGTCCATGACAACGCGGGCGAAGGACTCGAGTGGCGTGCCCTTATCGTGACCACCGAGCAGCAAGATAACGTCGTCGTCGGGAAACGCCGTCAGGGCCTTTTCGACCGCATCGGTGTTCGTTGCCTTGGAATCGTTGACGTAGCGCACGCCATCGATCTCGCCACAGGGCTCAACGCGGTGCTCCAGCGGCTGGAACGAGGCCAGGCCGCGACACACACCGTCGACATCGGCGCCGACAGCCAGGGCAGCCGTGGCAGCGCACAGGGCATTGATGACATTGTGATGTCCGGAGATTTTGAGCTCGGACGTGGCGATGAGCGGGGTCTCGACGCCCTTCAGGCGAATGACCATCTTGCCATCGCGCACAAATGCGGCGTCCTCGCCCGCAGGCTCGTCAAAGGCGACCTTGCAGATGCGACGACCCGGCGTGTAGACATACTCATCGAATTCATGGATACCGGCATCCTCGACGTCGATAACCACAAGGTCATCATCGACCATATTCTCGAAGAGCTTAATCTTGGCGAGCGCATAGTTCTTATGGCTCTTGTGCCAGCCCAGATGGTCGGGGGTGATGTTGAGCAGCACCGCCACACGGGGGTGGAGTTCCTGGGTCGTTGCGATCTGATAGCTCGAAAGCTCAGCTACAAACCACTCGTTATGCGCGCGGTCGTCGATTTCGTTCACCGGAGGCTCACCGATATTACCGACAGCAACGCTC
Source organism: Collinsella sp. LCP19S3_B11 (assembly GCF_052121915.1). Taxonomy (NCBI): domain Bacteria; kingdom Bacillati; phylum Actinomycetota; class Coriobacteriia; order Coriobacteriales; family Coriobacteriaceae; genus Collinsella; species Collinsella sp. LCP19S3_B11. The sequence continues at coordinate 12,370 of NZ_JBQKDI010000002.1, read as the reverse complement.
GCCTCGCCCGCTGCCTTAAGCAGGTAGTCGGTCAGCGACGTGGTGGTTGTCTTGCCGTTGGTGCCCGTAATGGCGATCCAATTTTTGGGAGACAGGCGGTAGGCAAACTCGGGCTCACCCATGATCTGGGCAGCGTGATCGCGGCCAGCCTTAAAGAATGCCGAGAACTCCGAGATGCCCGGACACGTCACGCATACATCAAACGCGCCCTCGACCTGCTCGGTTCCGTAGACAAACGATACCCCGCGCGCCTCGAGCGAGCGCGTGGCATCATTGGGCTCGGACGTGCCGCCGCCGTACACGGTAACGGTACTCACGCGCTCGGGGTGCGCAAGCGCCCAGCGAGCGACATCTAGACCGGACTTACCCTGGCCCAAGACGAGCAGGCTAAAGGAATCTGCAAGAGGCATGAAAAACCACTATCCCAACTGAAAAAACAGGGCAAGGCCCAGAGCGCCAAAAGCGGCAGCGACAATCCAAAAACGGATGACGACCTTAGTCTCGGCCCATCCCTTCTTCTCGAAATGATGATGAATGGGCGCCATAAGGAAGACGCGCTTATGCGTAAAGTGGAAGTAGACGACCTGAATCATGACCGACAGGGTCTCGACGATAAACAGGCCGCCGATGATGAGCGAGACGACCTCGGTGTTGGTCATAATGGACGTGCAGGCAAAGGCCGCACCCAAGGCAAGAGAGCCGGTATCACCCATAAAGATGCTCGCCGGATAGCAGTTGAACCAAAGGAAGCCCAGGCAAGCACCAGCACATGCGGTACAGAAGATAGACAGGTTTACGTCACCGTGCAAAAACGCCATGGCAGCCATGGCAAGCATGGCAATCATGGAGGTGCCACCGGCAAGGCCGTCCAGGCCATCGGTCAGGTTCACGGCATTAGAAAGACCGGCGATCATCAGCCAGCAAAAGACGATGTAGAGCCACGGAAAGGTAAGGCCACCAATGGTGGTCGAGAAGATACCGAGGTCAATCGTCAGACCGCCAGGAAAACGAATCTCGGGGGCAACGCCGCACCAGCTGACGGCAAGTACGGTAAACGTGACGCAGATAATGGTGAGACCGATCATCTTGGCGTGGGGCGTCAGGCCGAGCGAACGACCGTGCGTGACAGAGGTCAAATCGTCGATAAGGCCCAGAACGCCGGTTGCAAGCGTGGCAAGCAGCACGAGCACAAGCTCGGTGGTGAGCTTGCCCATCAAAAGGCACGTCAGCGAAACGGCTACGAGAATGACAACGCCGCCCATGGTGGGCGTGCCCTGCTTAATCAGGTGGCGTTTGGGTCCATCGGCGCGGACCTGCTGGCCGATACCCTCGACCTTAAGAAGCTTGATCCACCACGGCATGAGCAGCAGCGCAATGGCGGCGGCGAGGCCAAGTCCCAAAAAGGCCTGGTATGTAGGATACGCGGGGTTCCCGAACATGGGCTAGCACACACCTTCCACAAAGCGGTCGAGCTCGACAAAGCGAGAGCCCTTGACCAGCACAACGTCATGTTTCTCAAGTGCGCCGGCCATACGGTCGAGCACCTGCTGATAATCGGAGAACACCTGGATGCGGTCCTCGTCCATGCCCATCATGCGCGCGGCTTCGGCCATACGAGCGGCCAGCTCACCGCCCACGCACGCCAGCATATCGAGCTTCTTAGCCGCGGCATAGGCGCCCACCAGCTCATGCATGCGGGGGGCCTCGTCGCCCATTTCGCCCATCTCGCCCAGAATCGCCATTCGAGAGCCAGAACACGAAAGCGAGCACAGCAGGTCAAGGCCAGCAGCCATGGATTCGGCGCTGGCGTTATACGAGTCGTCGATAATGCGGGCACCGCTCTTGGCGTGTTTGATCTCCTGACGATGACCGGTAATCGCGATACCCCTAAAGGCAGCATCGATCTGCTCGGGGGTCACACCCAAACGATAGGCAACTGCGGCGGCCTTAACGGCATTGGGAACGGACTGGACGCCGGGAATGGCGAGCATGGTGTCAACGGACTCACCCATACCAAAGTCAAGCGTAAAGACCGGGCGGCCCTCATCATCAATGTGAATGCCGCGGGCGCAAACCTCATCAACATCCGAAACACCCGCCAGCATCACGTCGATACCCGCGGGCTCGGCAAACGTCTCACGAATGAATGGGGTGAAGTCGTCTTCGCCGCCCAAAACCAGCAACGGGAGAAGGTCGTCGGCGGCACACATGCCCCCAACAATCTCGGACTTAGCGCGGGCGATATTCTCGCGACTTCCCAGGATTCCAATATGAGAGGTGCCGATCTTGGTCACGATGGCAAGGTTGGGATTGGCGGACCGAGAAAGGCGCTCGATCTCGTGAAAATGGTTCATACCCATCTCGAGAACCAGCACCTCGGTGTCGGCAGGAGCGGCCAAAACCGTGAGCGGCATACCGATCAGATTGTTAAAATTACCCTTGGTGGCCCAAACGCGATAGCGCTTGGCAAGCACTGCCGCAAGGACATCCTTGGTCGTCGTCTTACCGATAGAGCCGGTAATACCAACCACTAGGCAGCCAAGCTGCGTGCGATAGGCATGTGCCAGGCGCAGCAAAAATTCCTCGGGATCATCGGTGTGTAGGATGGCGCAGCCCTTACGCTGAGCCAGCGATACAAGCTCGGCGTTGGGCTCGCGCGTCATCACAACAGCGCCGGCGCCCGATTCGATGGCGCGGGAAGCAAAGTCGTTGCCGTCGACTTTTTCACCCGGAAAGGCAACAAAAATCGTGCCTTCCTCAACCTGGCGCGAGTCGATAACGCACCCATGGCATACCCGATCGGCTTCTCCCGTCACGGTTCGGGCCCCTGTTGCGGCCGCGAGGTTGTTGACGGCGATCTCTATCATTGCAGCTCCCCTGTAAACCTAATAATGCTATCGGCGTATTGTATCCCAGCGCCGCGCATGCGTGGTGCAGGGCATGTGAACACCCTCCAGATTAATCGACAGCCCTTTTCAGGATTGTAACCCCCTACTTGGTGCGTGGGATACCCAACACATCGAGCGCGTTAGCCATAATGACCTGGAACGGCACGGCAGCAGCATCCGAACCGCTCGGCGTTCCGTCGAGCGTGATATAGCACAAAACCTTGGGTGCTTGCGCCGGGGCAAACCCCATAAAGGACGACATATAGCTCGCTTTGAGGTAGCCGCCTTTTTCATCGGCGCGCTCGGCCGTACCGGTCTTACCCGCCACGTCGTAACCGTCGACGGCGCCCCCGACACCCGTGCCCTCGGAAACGACCGTCTGCATGCACGATATCACCTGGGCGGCGGCGTCCTCAGAAATCGCCTGCTCGCCCTCGCCCCAGTCCTTCTCCTCGCCTTTGCTGGATTTATAAAAGTGCGGCGTCATCATCACGCCGTCGTTGGCAATGCCACCCACGGCGCGCGCAATCTCGATCGGCGAGACAGACAGCGCTTGGCCAAAACTCATCGAGCCCAACGTGGCACCGTCATACTGGTCACGCTCCTTGACAATGCCAAGGCTCTCGCCGGGAAAATCGATGCCCGAACTGTGTCCAACGCCCCATTTGTCCACGTACGCGGCAAAATCGTCCGCGCCGATCTTATGCCCGACCAATACAAAGCCAACATTGGATGAGCGGCGCATCATCTCGCGCACATCCATGGTCATGGCGTAGTCACGCTTATCGGCATCGGTGACGGTATCGTCGCCGACCTTAATGCTCGCCGGCACCTCAAACGACGTACTCGAGCGCACGACGCCCAAGTCGAAACCCGCACCTGCAACGAGCGTCTTAAAGACCGAACCGGGTTCATACGCATCGGTGACCAAGCGCAAGTTCATATCCTCGGTCTTGGCGTTCTCCAGATTGGTCGGGTCGTAGGTCGGATACGAACAGGCGGCCAGAATCTCGCCGGTAGTAGGGTCTGTCACCAAAGCCGAACCGTTCTTGGCTTTGGTCTTCTCGACCGCCTCCGCCAGAGCGTCCTCTGCTGCACGCTGGATATTGACATCCAGCGTCGTCACGATGTCAACGCCATCGATGGCGGCGACTTTTTTATAGGCGCCACCCGCAATATAGCTATCGTCCCTCGCACGCTCTCGTACCAGCGTGCCGTTTGTTCCGGTCAGCAATTTGTCATATTGCTTTTCAAGGCCCGTTAGGCCCACGTTGTCAACGTTCACCACGCCTAGAACCTGCGAAGCCAGATTGCCGTATGGATACACCCGCTTCATCGCCTGCTCAAAGAGCACGCCGGGCAGATTTTTCTTCTTCAATGCCGCGGCATCGTCCTCGTCCACCTGGCGCTTGATATACACCCAGGTGCCATCGGACTGAACCAGCTTGCGGCAAGTCTTCTTATCGATTCCAGTCGCCTTAACCAAGGCCGATACCGTTTTATCGACATCCTCGATCAACTGTGGATTCACGGCGACATTGCTGCACTCGACCGACGACGTCAGCACGTTGCCGTTTCGGTCGTAGATCGTGCCGCGTTTGGCGTAAAGCGTCTCCGCAAGCAGGCGTCGAGCATCGGCGCGCCCGCGCAACTCATCGGCATTTACGATCTGGTAGTCGGCAAGGCGAATGGCGCCCGCAGCCAGGCCCAAACCGATACAACCCATGACGGCATTACGGCGAGGCAATGGCGTCCCCGTAAGCCATTCGGTCGAAGATCGTCTATTCGATCTGCTATTGCGTACTTGAGGGTCATCCGAGCCGCGAAGGCGCGACGTTGGGTCGTTGCCACGATTCGACCCCAAGTTGTAAGATGACCGACCCGATCCTTGATAACCAGAACGTCCCCGCGAAGAGGGACGTCCCTGCCCGCGACTCCCGTCTGGACCGCGGCGATAATCATTTGTCATACTCAGCTACCGTCTTATTACTGGACAGCCGCAGCCGAGCTAGCGCCCGCGGCTGCATCCTGCGAAAAATCAAGCGTAACGCTCTCGCTGGGCTCCACCATGCCATAAGCGCCCGCAAGATCGCGAATGCGTGTATCGGCACCATAAACAGAGTGCATGACCTCAAGGTCAGAGCTCTCATCGGTCGCCTTCTCGAGCGTGTTGGTAAGCTCGGCGTTGCTGTTGAGCACCTGGGCCGTAACGCTTGCAAGCGCCACGCGGGCGACGCCAATCGTCATGAAGATAGCCGCAATGATGCAAAACGTTTTAAGAACGCTCATGAAAACCGGGCTTACCGCCTGGTTTGCCTGACGGCCCGCGCCCGTGTAGACATCAAAGCGCGGTGTGCGCTGCTCACGAGGAGCAGCGGGCGCCTGCGGTGCCTCGCGGTAGGCGGGCATGGCGTTCATATCATAGGCGAGCGCTGCGTTTGAGGTGTTGTAGCCCATGATATGCCGCCTCCCATCCCGAGTACGTTGGTAGTGTGTTTAAGCTTCGTTTATGGTGCGAGCGGGAGGTCCAATATCGCGCGCGTAACGCTACAAGCGCTCCGCCACGCGGATTTTGGCTGATCTCGCCCGAGGGTTGCGCGCAACCTCATCGGGTTGGGCAACCAAGGGTTTGCGGGTGATGACCTTGAGTATCGGCACGTTGCCGCACACGCACACCGGAATCTCCGGCGGACACGTGCACCCCTGGCTCATCTCCTTAAAGTGGTTCTTTACGATACGGTCCTCGAGCGAGTGATACGAGATGACGCAGATGCGTCCGCCCGGGTTGAGCCACCTGGTGGCGGCGTCAAGTCCTCTCTCGAGCACATCGAGTTCATGATTGACCTCGATGCGAATGGCCTGGAAACTTTTCTTGGCCGGGTGTCCGCCATGCCGACGAGCGGCAGCCGGAATGCCAGCCTTGATGATCTCGACAAACTGACCGGTGGTTTCAATCGGTTCGGACTCGCGTCGACGCACGATCTCGCGTGCGATCTGCGAGGCGAACTTCTCTTCACCATAGACGCGTAGAATCCGGGCGAGGTCGTGTTCGTTATAGGTGTTGATGACCTCAGCTGCGTTTAGGGTGTTGTTACCCGGATCCATCCGCATGTCCAATGGGGCATCTTCGTTATACGAAAAGCCCCTGCCAGGGATATCGAGTTGCGGTGACGAAACGCCCAAGTCGAACAGGAAGCCATCGACCCCGGGCACCTCGGCCGAGCAAAGCAGCTCGTCCAAGTCGCCAAAGTTGCCCTTCAGCAGCTGATGCGAGACGCCGGGGACCTCGCGGTCCAGACGGGCACCAGCGGCCTCGAGGGCCATGTCGTCCTGATCGACGCCAAGCAAAAGACCCGTCTCCCCCACCTGCGCGGCCATCTTTACCGAATGACCGGCACCGCCAAGGGTGCAATCGCAGACGACAGATCCGCTCTTTAGCTGCAGCGACTCAAGCACTTCGCCGAGCATGACAGGTTCATGCCGATATTCTTGTGTCAAGATCCCACGCTCCATCCGTTACTCATGCCTTGCCCTTACGAGAAGAAGAGGTCCAGCAGAGCCTCATCGTCATCGTCCTCATCGGCCGTAGCACGGTCCCAAACCTCGAGGTGGTCGTAGTTGCCCACAACCGTGACCTCGCGGTCGAGGTTCGCCTGCTTGCGGAGAGACTCAGAAAGACCGATACGACCGGCGCTGTCCACATCCATCGAGGTGGTGCGCTTGTTGATCGCCCTCATGAGTTTCTGGTCGTTGATGTCACGCGGGTTAAAACCCTCGTGGCCCTCACGACCCGCGAAGAGTCCTTCGACCCACTTATCGAAGGCCTCGGCAGAGAACACGTACAGAGCATCGACATCCAGGGCTTTGAACACGCGAACATGCTCTCCAAGCTCCTCGCGAAGGGGTGCAGGCAGGGACAGACGACCTTTTGCATCGAGATTGCGCTCGTATGCACCCGTCATTCCCATGTGCGCCCTCCCCTCGGTTACTCAGATGGCACGTACGCGGGGAACCACCCCGCCTGTCGACGTCATTAATAATATGGGGAACTGCCCCATTTTTCAACATCTTTCCCCACACCTTCCCCCACAACACCCCACCACTCCACCCTCTATATGCTGTAAAACACCCTCGTTCATATGTTCGAAAACACAATATGTTGTGTTTACAGCAAAGCCGGGATGCCATCTGTAGCAGCCCGGCTTTCAACCTCAACCTTCAAGTTGACCTTGAGGCGAATTTTGTGTCCCTTTACGCGCCGTTCACATCGCCCCCCAAACTTCCCCACCAACGTCACGCGCGACCCACCGGCGCATCGGCGCAAGACAAAAGATGGGGCGGACCCCAGATTGCCGATACGCGCACAAAACCGCGTCACGACAACCTGGGGTCCGTCCCCCATTAGTTGTAAATATGCAGGTCAAAGAGTCGCTAGCGATGCGCCAACGGATGAGCCGCCAGGTAGACCTCGGTCAGCTGCGTGCGGTCGACATGCGTGTAGACCTGTGTGGTCGAAATGTCGGCATGTCCCAAAATCTCCTGTAGCACGCGCAGGTCGGCACCGCCCGCAAGCATATGGGTCGCAAAGGAGTGACGCAAGGTATGGGGATGAAGCCCCACCAGTCCCACCTGACGCCCGTATCGCTCGCATATGACGTGAACACTCTGACGCGACAGGCGACCACCGTTCTTATTTAAAAAGACTGCCGGCGTCTTTGACCCGCGGGCATGAGCGGCCAGGCGCCGACGCCCATCAGCAATATATTGAGCCATAGCCCGTGCGGCACTTCCCACGAGTGGGGCAAGCCGCTCCTTCGAGCCCTTGCCGCGCACCAGCACAAAGCCGTCGTCAAAATGGACGTCGCCCACATCGAGCCCCACCAACTCGCTCACGCGCAGGCCACATCCATAGAGCACTTCCAAAATGGCATGGTCCCGCAAACCCATCTCCCCTTCCGGGAAATCTTGGTCGAGGAGCGCCGAGACATCCCCTACCGAGAGATACTCCGGAAGGCGCTCCGCCTTTTTGGGCAGGCGCAGTGCAGCCGTCGGGTTTTGGGCGACGATCCCATCGCGAACCAAAAAGGCATGCAAACCTTTCACGGCCGCAACTGCACGCTCCACCGAGGCATCGGAGTAGCCCCCGTCGCGCCGATCACCGACAAAACCCTCTATTATCTGACGGTTCACGCCTTCAAAGGACTCAACACCGGCCCGCTCCAGGTAGGAACAGTAAGTCGTCAAGTCACGACGATATGCCGCGATCGTATTGCGCGCCAAGCCTCGCTCGACCGCAAGGTAATCAAGATACTCCCCCGTCACCGTATCGAGCAACGAGGGAGTATCTTCGGTATGTCTTTCGTTCGCTGGCACCCTTAGTCCGTCGCGAGGTTCATGGGCGTCACCTGCAGGCGATCGACACCCTCGTGCTGGCCAATCGAGGCGCGCACGAACTCGCGGAACAGAGGCTGCGGCTTGGTCGGACGGCTCTTAAACTCGGGGTGGGCCTGGGTGGCCACATACCACGGATGCACGTCACGCGGCAGCTCGACCATCTCGACCAGACGCTCGTCAGGCGAAAGACCCGAGATAACCAAACCCGCGTCCTCGAGCTGGTCGCGGAAGGCATTGTTGAACTCAAAGCGATGACGGTGGCGCTCATAGACAAGCTCCTCGCCATAGGCCTCGCGCGCAAGGGTATCGGCGGCGAGCTTGCACGGATAGGCGCCCAGGCGCATGGTGCCGCCCTTCTCGGTCACGTCCTCCTGCGAGCTCATCAGGTCAATTACGCTAAACGGACCGTCCGGATCGAACTCGGAGGAGCTAGCGCCGGCAAGGCCGACCACGTTGCGGGCAAACTCGCACACGGCGACCTGCATGCCCAGACAAATGCCCAGATACGGAATCTTATGCTCGCGAGCAAACTCGGCAGCAAGAATCTTGCCCTCCAGGGCACGCTTGCCAAAGCCGCCGGGCACCAAAATGCCCGATGCGTCGCCCAGCACCTCGTAGACGTTCTGCTCGTCGAGGCTCTCGCCGTCGACCAGCTGCACGTCCACATGACGATCATAGAAAACGCCTGCATGATGCAGGGCCTCGATGACCGACAGGTAGGCATCGGGGAGCTGGGTATACTTGCCCACAACGGCGATCTTGACCTTGTCGGCATGGTGGTTGGCATGATTCTGTTTGCGCAGGAACTCGTTCCACTCGCTCATGTCGCGCTCGCGCGGGTCCAAGCCCAGGCGCTCGCAAATGCGCAGGTCAAAGTCCTGCTCGGCGAGCAGCTGCGGCACGTCGTAAATACTCGCGCAATCTTCGTTGGTAAAGACGCAGTCGGTATCGACGTCGCAGAAGCTTGCGATCTTGCCACGGATGGCATCGTCGATATGGTGATCAGAACGCAGCACAATGATGTCGGGCTGAATGCCAAAGCTGCGAAGCTCCTTGACCGAATGCTGCGTGGGCTTGGTCTTGACCTCGTGCGCGGCGGCGATATAGGGGACGAGCGACACGTGGATGTAGCAGACGTTCTCGGGACCGGCCTCTTTACGGTACTGGCGGATGGCCTCCACGAACGGCTGCGACTCGATATCGCCAATCGTGCCGCCCAGCTCGGTGATGACCACGTCGGAACCGGTCTGCTCCTCGATGCGGCGGAATTTATCCTTAATGGCGTTGGTGACGTGCGGAATCACCTGAACGGTGCCGCCTAAAAAGTCACCGCGACGCTCGCGGGCAATCAGGCTCTTGTAGATAGCGCCGGTCGTAAAGTTGGAATCACGGGTAAGATTCTCGTCAATAAAGCGCTCATAATGGCCCAGGTCCAGGTCGGACTCGTAGCCATCCTCGGTCACGAAGACCTCACCATGCTGAAACGGGCTCATGGTGCCGGGGTCGACGTTCAGATACGGGTCGGCCTTCTGCATCGTCACCTTGTAGCCGCGTGACTTGAGCAGACGGCCCAACGAGGCCGCGGTGATGCCCTTACCCAAGGACGAAACTACGCCGCCGGTTACAAACACATGCTTGGTCATATTGAATTACCTGCGCTTCCCGTAGAAGTTTTCCATTCACATCTTACGGGTCTTCATTGTAATACTCGAAAAGCAAGCCGCTCGCTATTTTTCACCCGCATGCCCGCATTTCTCCATCTCGAAACAAAACACCGCCCAAGTAGCTTTGGGCGGTGCAGGCTCGTCGAAACTGCCGTGTTGTTACCGATCGGCAGTCTCATCCTTCAACATATCTTGAACAAGCATGCCGGCACGAACACCCTTAAGGTACCACTCGCCTCGCCCGGTCAGGCATATGCCGTTTGCAAGCTGGCCGCCATCATCGTTATAACGAGAAACGACCTCGATAAGGCCATCAGAATCCAAACGGTCGATTGCAGCGCGGGCACGATACGGCGAAACCCCTACGCACTCGGAGAGTGTCTTGCGCGAGAAACCGTACGGCACACCGTTTCCCTTAGATTGCCGAGCAATCTCCATCAGCACCAGCACCTCGACACGCTTCATATCGTTGACACTCGCACGACCCTTGCCCGCCATGGCAGCCTCCTCAAACCGAGCACGAGCATCAAAAGCACCGCGCATGACCGGCGCATCCCTCGATGGCCGGTAACATCCATCATGGGTAGCCCCGCAAAGGATGTATCCACTGAGGTAATTGTATACCGCGCAAATCGCTTTTGGGCAGGTAAACGGCCTAAATTTCGGCAAATATAGCCCTAAAACCCCCTAAGCGCCGCATCGGGTGCGCACTCCGATGCGGCGTCTCATCTCAATCTTAGCGATGGAAGAAACCGCGGCGCTCAAACTTGGGCTCACAGCACACGTTAATGCCCAGCTTGCGCAGCACCGTCTCGTCCGTAGGCGAGATAATCACGCTAAAGAAGGCGTCGCAGCCGCGCAGCTGCTCAAGACCCGAAAGAACACGAGTAGCCGTCTCGCTCGTGGCCGAGGTGATAGAGAGCGCCATGAGCGTCTCGTCGGTGTGGAGACGCGGGTTTTTGCTGCCAAGGAAATGCGTCTTGAGCTTGCTGATAGGCTCAATCGCCTCATCGCTGATGACCTCGAGCTCAAGATCGACGCCCGAAACATGCTTAAGCGCGTTCATGATGAGCGAGCTCGCGGCACCCAGACGCGTTGAGGTCTTTCCGGTCACTACCGAACCGTCCGGCATCACCATGGCACCCACGGGACCGCCCGTCAGTTGCTCCCTGGTGAGAGCAGCCGAGCGTGCCGGCGAATAGTTCTTGTCGATGCCGGCTTTTTTCATAATGAGTTTGAGACGGTCGACCTGCTCATCGCCCACGCCAGTACGGCGCACGCTTTCAACCGCGGCAAAATAGCGGCGCACGATCTCCATCTTGGAGGCATCTCGGCATGCATCGTCATCGGTAATGGCAAAACCGACCATATTGACGCCCATGTCCGTAGGGCTCTGATAGGGGCTCTCGCCCAAGATCTTTTCCATCAGGGCGCGAACAACCGGGAACGCCTCAACGTCTCGGTTGTAGTTGACCGTGGTCTTGTTATATGCCTCAAGGTGGAACGAGTCGATGATGTTGGCGTCATCGAGGTCTGCCGTGGCAGCCTCATAGGCAATGTTCACCGGATGCGTGAGGGGGAGATTCCAGACCGGGAAGGTCTCGAACTTGGCATAGCCGGCAGCGGTGCCATGCTTGTGCTCGTGATACAGCTGCGACAGGCAGGTGGCGAGCTTACCCGAGCCAGGGCCGGGCGCCGTCACGACAACGAGCGGACGCGTGGTCTCGACAAACTCGTTCTTGCCGTAGCCTTCATCAGAAACGATCAGGTCAACATCGTGCGGATAGCCCTCGATGGGATAGTGCAGCTTGGCGGGAATGCCGAGCGCGTTTAGACGATTGCGGAAGACGTCGGCAGCGGGCTGACCGGCATACTGCGTGATGACCACGGCGGCAACGGCAAATCCGTTCCCGCGGAACAGATCGACCAGACGCAGGACGTCCTCGTCATAGGTAATGCCCAAGTCGCCACGGGCCTTGTTCTTCTCGATATGGTTCGCATTGATTGCGATGATGACCTCGACGTCGTCGGCAATGCTCTTGAGCATGCGGAACTTGCTGTCCGGTTCAAAACCCGGCAGCACGCGGCTCGCATGATAGTCATCGAACAGCTTGCCGCCAAACTCCAAATACAGCTTGCCGCCAAACTGCGAGATGCGCTCCTTAATGTGAGCAGCCTGCAGCTCGATATACTTCGCGTTGTCGAAACCCTGGCGCATGTATGGCTCCCGTCCCGTTTCCATTTAATGTCCTAGGCGATTATAGCGGAGCAGACCCTCCCCCACCGACGAGGCCGGAGCAGCTAATTTGGGACGGGGCTTTTTTGACTACCCCCACATAAAGGGGGAGGCAAAAAAGCCCCGGCCCAAAATATCAGCCCCCACGGCCCATCCCCCGGCCCCCCCTTCGGCACATCCCCGGTTGG